>JAGTUZ010000020.1 GCA_018224415.1 Bacteroidota bacterium
CGTCAACACAAGCACCACGCCCAGCACACCCAGCACCCACCAGATATTGCTGCCGCTGGAGGCGACGATGACGGCTTCGAGCTTGTTCTGTTTGGAGAGATCGGAGAGTTTGTAACGCCAGATGGCGAGGCTTCCGTCAAGGCTGTCGGCATTGCTCTCGCGCACCTCGCCGGGAAATTCGAAGCGATAGATGAATGTGAAATCATCGAGCATGCCGTCGCCCGAACTCGAGGCCGCCGGCAGGGTCTGCACGAAACGGAACACGTCTCCCTCGCGCATCCACTTGATGTCCAGGTCCTTGAATCCCTGGGATTCCGGAAGCCGGCGGATGTCGTCGAAGGAAAGGGTCACAAACACATGCCGCGTCGAATCCGAGACGCGACTCTCGCTGCGCACTGTCTCGACGGTGATGTGTTCGGCGCTGTATTGCGCGCGGACCGAATCCTCGTTGAAGGACAGGTTGCCGCCCTTGAACCAGGTGAGCATGTCCTCTGAAATCCAGTAGTGGATCTGCATGCTGCCAGAGCCGTCTTCGTCGAGCTGCGTGTCCTGTTCGTAGGAAATGCAGCCAGCGAGCAGCGCGAGCAGCAACGCGGGGAGCGCGACGGCGCGCAGGAAACGCAGCGTCCTCCGCAGGAAAAAGCGATAACGATGGGCAGAAACACGGTGGTTATGCGGGGGGAACGGGATGCGAAACACGCAACACCTCACTTGATGGTTTCTATCAGGATCTGTACGGTACGGCAGTAGAACCGTCCTTCGGGCAGCGCGTTGTCAAACAGCAGCGTCGATTCACCTACGCCTTCCGAACGCGTCGGGGCGTTGGGCAGGAGGCGCTGCAGCTGTGTGCGCACGGCCTCGGCACGGCGTTCCGACAGCCGCTGGTTGTAGACATCGTCCCCCAGCGCGTCGGTATAGCCGCGCACGATCATGGTGGAAGTGCTCTCGAGCCGGCGCGCGGCCCGCTTGAGCATCTCCGTATTGCGGACACCGATGTCGAAGCTGTCGAAGTCGAAAAGGATGAGACTGATTTTTTCGAGCGTGCGGTCAGGAAGCTGCTCGACGTTCTTGCGGTCGAGCGTCAGTGTCTGGACGGGGATGGACTGCGGCTCGGTACGCACTTCGCTGCCCTGGGCGTCTTTCGCGTACAGGGTGAACACCAGCGTGTCGTCACCCGGCAGGTTGCCCTGCAGATCGCGCCAATTCCAGGGAATCGTATCCGGATAGCTGGCATAGCCGTCCGAGTCGCGGAGAATGCGCTTGCCCTGCCGCACCTCGAACATCCATCGTTCGAGTCCGGCTTCGGCGGTGATGGACGGGAAGAAGGATACGCCGGGCGGCGAGAGCAACTTTTCGACCTTGCTGGTCTCGATCGGCGCGAGCAGGTCAGCGTCGTTAGAGGTAATCTCCACGCGGCGGTTTTCCGCACGCCCGGTCTCCGACCGCACGGTCGAGGGCGCTTCGGGCAGTCCGCGTGAAGACACGGAGACGCGTCCGGCGTCAATACCCCAGATGTCGGTGAAGTATTCCGCCACTGTGCGGGCACGCGTTTCCGCCACCGAGGCGGTTTCGCTGCCGTCAGTGCAGCCCGTGAGCGTTACCCGGGCGTCGGGACGCTGCCGCATACGCAGCGCGATGATGTTCAGCAGATGGTGGTAGCGTTCCATCGTGCCGTCTGGAAGGTCGTCGAGTGTGAAGCGCGTCGCCTGCTCCGCCGCCAGTCTTTGGTAGCGCGACGGAATGGCCGCGGAGCCATGCTCGAAAAACACGTAGTTGAGCAGTGGCACGGTCTCGCGCGTGACGAGCTCCTCGATCTGCAGACCGCGGTGTCCGCTGCTCCCGCGCAGCACGGAGAAGTCCAGCACGTCGGCGGTGACGCTCGCCTCGAGTTTCGCGTCCTCCTGCACTTTCGCGAGAAGGAAATCATGTGTGAGTTCGCCGTAACTCTCGCGGGTGGTCAGGTCGAAACGCGCCTTCTCCGGCAGGTAGACACCGGATACGGCCTCGATTTCGTAAGTGGCACCGGCCGGCAGCACTATGAGGTATTCGCCTGAATAGGCGTTGCTGTTATGCGTGCTCAGCACGGAGCCGGTCACCGCGTCGCGCAGCGTGAGCATCGCGCCAAGGGGCGCGCGGCTGCGGCGGTCGCGCACGGTACCGCTGAGCACCACCACAGCTCCCGGGGGAAAGGGATTCGGTTCGGCGCGATAGATGTCATAGCCGCCGAAGCCCCCCTCACGCTGCGAGGAGACATACACCGTCTTTCCTTCCGCGGCGAGTGCGAAAAATTCGTCGTTGTTTTCGGAGTTGAGCGGAAGGCCCACATTGGTGGGCTCCGACCACCGCAAACCCAGCTGGCGCGTGACGAACATATCCGTGCCACCGAGACCGGGATGGCCATCCGACGCGAAATACAGCGTCATGCCGTCTGAGGCAATGAACGGCGACACCTCGTCTCCTGATGTATTGACCGGCGCGCCGAGGTTCACTGGCACGCGCCAGTAGCCCTGCGCGTCAAGCGCGGTGGTCCAGATGTCCAGTCCTCCCAGACCTCCTTCCTTGTCCGACACGAAGTAGAGCGTGCGTCCATCGGACGTGACCGACGGATGCGATTCCCACGCCTCGGTGTTCACCGGAAAGCCGAGATTCTCGCCCGCGCGCCATTCGATTCCCTCGAGCCGCGCGCGATAGAGATCGGATTTCCCGCGCGTGTCGCTGCGGTCGGAAGCGGCGTAGAACAGCGTCTGTCCGTCGGCCGTGAAGCTCGGCGAGCCTTCATTGCCTTCGGTATTGACGTTGCCGGGAAGGATAGCCGGGCGCTGCCAGAAATCCCCGATCAGCGCGCTCTCCCAGAAATCGCGGCGGAAGGGTGCCCGGCTGTTGCCGCGCGTGAAGACGAGGCGCTTGCCGTTGGCCGTGATGCCCGGAGCGAATTCGTCCGCGGCGGTGTTGACGGCCGCACCGATGTTGGAGATCTGGACGGGATACGAGCGCACGTCCGCCGGTGGCGTGGATGCGCAGGCGGAAAGCAGCACGGCAGCGGCGGACAGCAGGAGGACGCGTGTACGGATCATGGGAAAAAAAATGGGTGAACGGAAATCGTTCACCCAATATACACAATCTGTCGGAGACTATCCTCGGTCAGGAATATGGATCTTTCCAGCGACCGCTTATTCGGTATCAGTTGGGCCCTTCTGCTTGCGCGTGAGCACGGTGTCGATGATTCCGTATTCGAGGGCTTCATTGGTGGACATGTATTTGTCGCGATCGGAGTCGGAGAGAACCTGCTCGTAGGTCCTGCCGGTATGCTTCGAGATGATGGTATACAGATCGTCGCGTGTCCGGAGCATTTCCTTCGTGTAGATCTCGATGTCCGTCGCCTGTCCCTGCGTGCCGCCCATCGGCTGATGGATCATGATGCGCGAGTGCGGGAGCGCGATGCGCTTCTTCTCCGCGCCGCCGGCCAGCAGGATGGCGCCCATGCTTGCGGCCATGCCGATGCAGATCGTCGACACGTCGGAGCGGATGTACTGCATGGTGTCGTAGATCGCGAGTCCCGACGACACGCTGCCGCCCGGGCTGTTGATATAGAGGAAAATGTCCTTCTCCGGATCCTCGGACTCGAGGAACAGCAGCTGCGCAACGATAAGTCCGGCGATGTGGTCGTCGATCGGCGTGCCCAGGAAAATGATGCGCTCGCGCAGAAGTCGTGAGAAAATATCCCAGCTGCGTTCGCCGCGCCCGGTCTGCTCGACCACGATCGGCACCAGCTGGTCGTACAGCGGAATGCTTTTGCTTGTGAAATCCATCGGATGATTCGCCATGATCGGCTCCTTTATTTTGACTCTTCTTCGTTCTCGTCGTTCTCGTCGTTCTCGTTCTTGTTCTCATGATCGTGGGCATGATCGTGGTCGTGGTCGTGGTCATGATCGTGATCATGATCGTGACCGTGATCGTGATCGTGGTCATGGAAGGAAATCCCGTCCATGCCTGTCCGGCTGATATCGTTATCGTCGATATCCTTGATCTCGGCATGTTCGAACAAGAGGGCGAGCAGTTTTTCGACCAGCATGGTCTGGGTGTACTGCGGAGCGCTTTTATAGAATTCGATCAGGCGCTCTTTTTCGATGCCCATGGTTTCGCTGTCTTTGGCGGCCTTCTCCTCAACATCGGCGTCCTCGAGTTTGATTCCCTCCTGTTCGATGATGCTGTCGCGGAGAAACATCCACTGCGCGGTGAAGGTGGCTTCCTGCGTGCGGGACTTGCGGTAGCCGTCCAGGTCAAAGCCCTCGGGGAAGTTCTTTCCGGGCTGCTGTTCCTGCGCCTGCTTGACCCAGTCATCGATGATGCCGTCGACGACGGACTCGGGCACGTCGAAGGGATTGCGCTTGACGATCTCGCCGACGAGGTCGTTTTCCAACTGCTGTTTATAGCGGTTGGCCCAGACTTCGACGAGGCGATCGTGGATTTTCTCCCGCAGTTCCTTGACCGTCGTGATGTCGCCGCTGGAATATTCCTTCACGAAATCGTCGTCCATTTCCGGCAGGGTGACGCGTTCGACGCGCAGCACCTTGATATGCGCCTTCTCGTTGTGTTCATGGTCACCGTGGGCGTGCGTGAGTTCGACGTCCTTTTCCTCGCCCGCCTTCATGTTCAGCAGTTCCGCGACGAGATCGCGATTCATGTCCTCATCGTCGAGTTCCACCTTCATGTTTTCGTTGCGCTGTCCCGGAACGGGGTTCCCCTCGTCGTCGAGCATCTGGATGTCGATGGTGACGAGAAATTCCTCGTCGTCGGCCTTCTCCACCTCTTCAAGGTGGCGACGCGACTTGCGGATGCGCTGCAGTTCATCGTCCACTTCC
>JAGTUZ010000021.1 GCA_018224415.1 Bacteroidota bacterium
CTCGGGCAACTGCCGCAACATCCGCAGCTGCCGCGCTGGTGCTGTGTCGGTCGCCACCCCTGGCATGCGGCGGCGGAATCGGGTGGATCGGTTGCGAAACAGCTCGATGCAGCCCTTGGCACCCCGGAATGCATCGCGCTGGGCGAGGTGGGGCTTGATCGTGTGCATGGTCCCGCCATTGCACGACAGATGGAAATACTGGACGCCCAGCTCGATCTGGCGGAGAAGCATGGCATCCCGGTGGTGTTTCACTGCGTCCGCGCCCATGCCGACCTTCTGCAGCTCCGCAAACGACGCGCCCCCGGCCAGCCCTGGATCATCCATGGATTCGCCGGACACGGCGAACTCGCCGGTCAGCTGCTGCGCATGGATTTCCACTTGTCCTTCGGCGCGGCCCTGCTTTCGACTGGCGCCAAGGCGCGCGAGGCACTGACACAGGTCCCCCTCCATCGTCTGTTTCTTGAAAGCGACGAAAGCGGCCTGGATATGGCTCTGCTGTACCGCACAGCCGCGGATGTTCTCGGCTGCTCCGTGCCGCAACTGCGACGCGCGATCGCAGGCAATTTCCGTGAAGTGTTCGATCGGGAGGTCGAATGATTCCGGCATGGCAGGAACGGACGCAACTGCTGCTCGGGGAGCGACGGGTCGCCTCCTTGCGAGAACGGCATGTACTCGTGGCAGGACTCGGCGGCGTCGGGGCCTATGCGGCGGAGATGATCGTTCGTGCCGGGGTGGGGCGACTGACAATCGTCGATGGTGATACCGTCCATGCGAGCAACAGGAACAGACAGCTTCCGGCACTCTGCAGCACCGAGGGAAGGGCGAAGGCAGAGGTGATGGCGGAGCGGCTGTATGATATCAATCCAGAACTGGATCTGAAGGTAGTAAAAGAATATCTTCGCGACGAACGGCTGGAGGAAATCGTGACCCGCCGCTACGATTACGTCGTCGACGCCATCGATACGCTTTCGCCAAAGGTGTTTTTGCTTTTCAACGTCCTCAAGGCCGGCAACCCGGTGGTTTGTTCATTGGGCGCGGGAGGAAAGCTTGATCCCCTGCAGGTGCGCATCGACGACATTTCCCGATCGCATCACTGCCGGCTCGGCAAGATCCTTCGCAAGCGGCTGCATCGTCTCGGTGTTCGGGAGGGGATCACGGTTGTGTACTCGGCCGAAGACATCCGTCCCGAGGCAATGCGTGCGACCGAAGACGAACAGAATAAAAAGACCATCGTCGGTACGATTTCCTATATGCCGCCGATTTTCGGCTGCGCCTGCGCGTCGGTGGTGCTGCGCGGACTTCTTGCTGACGTCGACGCGTGAACCGTCTCACGAAGGGGAGGAGTGCACCGCCAGGGCGAAGCGTCGGCTGAGGATATGGAAACGGGTGACGAAGGAGATAGCGGCCACGGTCAGGCCAATGACGAAGCCCATCCATACGCCCGTCGCTCCCCATCCCGCCTCGAAGGCCAGCAGGTAACCTGCCGGAACGCCAAGCGCCCAGTACGCCCCGAGGGCGATGAGCATGGGAATCGTCACGTCGGTCATTCCCCGGAGGATGCCGTGTCCCACCACCTGTGCTCCATCCGAGATCTGGAACAGTGCGGCAAAAACAAGCAAGGTCGAGGCAAGACCACGCACCGTGGGATCGTCGATGTACAGGGCGGGAAGCACATGGCGGAACAGCACAAAACCCAGGGCGGCACAGGCCATGGTGCCGATGCCCATCATCACGGCGGAGAATCCGGCGGTGCGCACATCGTCGGCGTTGCCGCGTCCGAACGCGTTGCCGACACGGATCGTGGCGGCGTGCGAAATGCCAAGCGTCACCATGAAGCTGACGGAGGCAAGGTTGAGCGCGATCTGATGCGCGGCGAGAGCGGTCGCTCCCAGCCAGCCGATCATGATTGCCGAGAACGAGAATGCGCCTGCCTCGAATACATATTGTAGTCCGCTCGGCAGTCCGATGCGCAGCAGGCGGGAGATGACCGGACGGTTGATGCTGCGGAACTGCAGCAATGGATGGTAGCGACGGAATGCCCGGGCGCGCAGCACATACAGCATGAGCGCCGCCGCGGAGAACACCTCCACCATCAAGCTGCTAATGCCCGCGCCCGTCAGGCCGAGGGCAGGCATTCCGAGGTTTCCGTGGATGAACACCCAGTTGCCGAAGATGTTGACCACGTTGCCAAGCAGTATGGTGACCATTGCGGGCTTGGTGTAGGAAAGCCCCTCGATAAAGGCACGAAAGGAAAAAAAGATGGTCATGGGGACAAAACTGAATCCCATGATGCGCAGGTAGGGGATGGCGTGATCCACCACGTCGGGGGGCTGCTTCATGTAGCCGAGCAGATCTGCGACAAGCCAGGTACTGATCACGAGCAGGGCGCCGATGACGGTATTTGCCAGCAGTCCCTGACGAAAGGTGATTCCGGCCTGCTCATGGTCGCCACTGCCGTCGGCGATGGCGGTCAGCGGAGTAATGGCGTTGCAGATTCCGACGGCAAACACCAGCATGAGTATGAAAATGCCATGTCCCAACGAAGCAGCGGCGAGCGGGACCTCACCGAGCCTGCCGACCATGATGCTGTCGGTCACAGACAGCATCACGTGACCGAGCTGGCCGATGGCCACCGGCAAGGCCAGCAATGCCGTTTCACGCAGATGTGTGCGAAGGCTGCGACGCGTTCCGGCCGGCACGGCCTCGGCAGGACGGAAAGAATTATTCATGGCTGCGTTACTGCGTTACTGCGACGGGTCAGATGCGGATTTCGCCGGCGAGTCGCTGCAGTTCGAGACGGCTGATCCGTACCTGGAAGCGTGCGACGATAACGGCGATCTCG
The DNA here is from genome assembly GCA_018224415.1 of Bacteroidota bacterium. Lineage (GTDB taxonomy): Bacteria > Bacteroidota > Ignavibacteria > SZUA-365 > SZUA-365 > SZUA-365. The sequence continues at coordinate 2,843 of JAGTUZ010000021.1, forward strand.
GCGCGGACGTACTGTAACTGCGCGTCCCGGAACTCGAGCGAAGTGACCGTTGCGGTTTCGAAGCGCTCGAGCTGGAGATCGAGATTCCGTCGGGCGGCGGTCAGATTCGCTTCCTCGAGAGCCAGAGTGAGCTTTCGTGTTTCCATGGTCAGGTATTGTTCGCGCAGCAGTCCCTCGATGCGCATCTGCGTTTCCTCGAGGGCGATGGCGGAGGTGCGGCGTTCCAGTTCTGCCTGCTCGGTGTCGGTGGCGCTGCGGAAACCGTTGAACAGGTTGAGACTGAGATTCAGGCCCACTGCGGCGTCGGCGCTTTGTGTGCGGATATCCTCGGTGAAGCGTGGACTGCTGCTTGCGACCGTTCTGTCAGAGTAACCGTAATTCGCGAAGAGACTGAGACGCGGAAAGAACGCACTGCGCGAAACGCGCACACTGCTCTCGGCCGCGCGCAACGTCTGCTCTGCTGTCCGCAGGTCCGCGTTGCGCTCGAGTGCCATCGCGATCAGTTCGTCAAGGTCTGGCAGCAACGCCTCCGGCACGGGCTCGTCGGCGACGCGCAACGGAGTGGTGGCTTCCCTGCCAAGCTCAAGATTGAGCTCCCTCTGGGCGATCTCCAGCGCGAGGCGCTGGGAGAGGACGGCGGAGGAGTCATTGTGGAAGGCGATCTGGGCATTCAGATAATCGGATACGGATCCCCCCAGATCCCTTCGAACTCCGGCCCTTTCGAAGCGGAGCCGTGAAATGGCCAGCGCTTCTTCCAACACGCCGAGCAACTGCTGCTGCTGCACTGATTGCAGGTAGGATCGCAGCACCGAGACAACGGTCTGTTCGATCGCCGCGCGCGCCTGCTGTGTTCCAAGCTCGGCGAGTTCGTCGTAGCGCCGCGCTTCCGCGAACATGCGGAAGCCGTCGAACAGCGTCCAGTTCAGCGCCAGCTGTCCCGACCAGCCAGCGGTGTTGGAGTTGCCGAAACTGAACGGAGAATTCGTTTCCTGCCGCGACTCCGCCAGGGAGACCGAGCCGCTTGCATCGAGCGTGGGGAGGAATCCGGCGGTGCCGTATCCGGTTCTGTTCCGTGCAATTTCGGCATTGATGCGCGCGATGCGGATGCGGTGATTGCGTTCCAATGCGATGCGGATCGCGTCCTCGACGCCCAGTGTCGCTTCGGTGGACGGCGGGGATGGACGCGCACGCATTGCACTCTCCTGCGCCACGGCATCCGGGACGAGCAGCGCGAGAAGCAGCGCGGCAACAGCGGCGGTCGCTCGGATGGTTGGAGGAACACAGCGTAGGCGGATCATGTGTGCTCCTCGTTCGTGGCATAACGGGTTTCCAGGACGGCGGGTTCAACCGCTTCCGGAGTTGTCCACTCGCGCCGCACCCAGTTGCTCCAGAGTCTCCTGAACCTGTTGAGTACGAGGAAGGAGGAAGGCACAACGATCAGCAGGATGAAAGTTCCGAACGCGAGTCCGTAAGCAACGGAAATTGCCATCGGAATCAGGAACTGCGCCTGCCTGCTTGTTTCGAGAATCAACGGCGCAAGTCCGAGGGCCGTTGTTGTTGTGGTCAGGAGAATGGGACGCAGACGGGAAAGTCCCCCTTGATAGACCGCATCGTAAACGGACATTCCGGATCGCAGATTCCGGTTGATCTGGTCGATGAGCACGATGCTGTCGTTGATGATGATGCCGGTCAGGGCGATGATGCCGTAGAGAGAAAGTGTGTTGACTTGCACGCCGTGGATGCCGTGTCCCCAGACTGCCCCGAGAATGCCGATGGGAATGATACCGAACACCAGCAGCGCCTGCGCATAGGAACGGAAGACCAGCGTGACCATGATGAACATGGCGATCAGCGCCACCGAGAACGCCGAACGCATCGAGGCGGTGGTTTTCGCCTGGTTGCGCGACTGTCCCTCGAAGGATGCACGCACGCCGCGCACCTGCGAGAGAATGCCGGGCAGCACGCCGGAGCGGATTTCATCGAGAATGGGAGGGAGGTCATCGCTGAAATCGGCGAGATTGGCCTCGACCTTGATCTCGCGCTGGTTTTCAAGACGGTTGATGCTGATCAGGCCACGGTCGATGGTGTACGTCGCCAGTTCGGAGAAGGGATACTCGGCACCGTCGGGTGTGCGGATGCGCATGCGATCGATGAATCCCAGGGCGGAACGATCCTCTTCGGTGTATCGCACCCAGACACGGATTTCATCCCGGCCCCGCTGGATGCGCTGCACTTCGAGTCCGAAGAATCCCTGACGCACCTGCGAGGCGACATCCCGAAGAGAGAGTCCGAGAGCGTAGGCCTGCGGTTTGAGACTGATGTCGATCTCGCGTCTTCCTTCCTGCTCGGAGTCCGTCACATCCTTGAGCGTCGGAAAATTCCGCAGTTCCTCGACAAGAAGATCGCGCGCACGGGTGAGCTGCACCAGATCGTTGCCCAGCAGGCTGACGGACACCGGCTTTCCGAAAAAGCCGACCCGGCCATAGGTGAGCTTCTGCGCTTCCGGCACGGGACCTACTGCCTCGCGAAGGCGGTTGGCGAGATCCGGCGTATCCATGTCACGCACTTCGCCGTCAAGCAGCTCGAGGGTCAGCTTGCCGGTGTGGCTTCCCGATTCGCCGAATTCGTTGGAACCGATGTCGCGCTTGATGCCGATGACAATGTCCTTGCCGTCGGCGCGCTCCCGCTTCATCTCTTCGTTGAGCTGCCAGGCGGTGCGTTCGATGCGGCTGAGCAGCGAATCGGTATCGGCTTCCTGTCTGCCGGCAACCAGCGTGAGGTTCACCGGCAGTGTGTCGCCATCGATGAAGGGGAAAAAGGTGAGGCCGATCACACCGCCACGCAGCAATCCCACGGTGATCATCACTGCCGCGACGGGAGTGACCACCACCAGCCATTTATGCTGCAGGGCGAAGCGCAGCGAACTGCCGTATACCCGATGCGTCAGCCAGTGGATGAACGCGTCGATGCGCTTGCGGATGCGATTGTCTTCCGCGTGCGGATGCAATCCCTTCGAATGCGCCAGATGGGCGGGAAGAATGAGAAAGGACTCGACCAGCGAGAATGCGAGCGTGGCAATGACGACAAGGGCCATGTGCCAGATGAACTTTCCAAGGAAACCGTCGAGGAAGAAAAACGGAAGGAAGGCGACGATGGTGGTGAGCACGGATGTGGTTACGGGTGCAAGCATCTCGCGCGTCCCGTCAATCGCAGCACGGAGCGGCGGTTTGCCCTGTTCGTAATGGGCGTAGATGTTTTCGCCCACAACGATGGCGTCATCGACCAGGATGCCGACCACAACAATCATCCCGAACAGGGAAATCACGTTGATCGTGATGCCGACCAGGCCGGCGACAATGAACATTCCCGCAAAAGAGAAAGGGATGCCGATGGACACCCAGAAGGAGAGACGGAGGTTGAGGAAAAAGCCAAGAGCGATGATGACGAGGACGAGTCCCACGAGTCCGTTGGTGAGCAGCAGGTCGAGGCGCTGCTGCAGTGTAACGGTGCGGTCGTCGAGAATCACCGTACGTATGCTTGCATGCGAATCGTCAAAGTTGGTGGCCAGCCGTTTGGCTGTTTCAGCCACGGCAAGGATGTCCTCTTCCGCCGTCTTGTCGATGTTCAGCACAACCGCGGGATGGCCGTCGTAATAGGTTTTGTCCGGCACGTCCTCCCAGCGTTCGCGCAGTTCGGCGACGTCCTTGAGCATCACCGGTGTGCCGTCGGCGCTGGCGCGGACGACCAGCCCGGCGAGTTCGCGGGCGAAGTACTCGCGGGCATTCGCACGGATGAGGATCTCCTCGTCGCGCGTGTCGATCTTTCCGCCGGAAAGGTTGATGTTTTCCGCCCCGATGGCTTCGGATACATCGCGGAAGCTGAGGTCAAAGCGCCGCAGGTTTTCTTCCGATACCTCGATGGAAAACTCCAACCGCGGTACTCCCTCGACATCGACCTGAGAAATCTCCGGCGTGGCCAGCAGTTCGTCGCGCAGACGTTCGGCGTAGTATTTCAGGTTGTACAGGTCGGTTTCACCGTACAGGACAACGGACAGGGCGCGGGACCGGAATTTCTGTTCGAAGATGACCGGCTTCTCGCTGCCGAGCGGAAAGGAGTTGATGCGATCGACGGCGTTTTTGACGTCCTGCACCACCACATCCATGTTCGATTCCGGCAGCACTTCCACGGTCACAACGCCGAAGTTCTCCCGGGAGACAGACGTGACACGATCGACCCCCTCGAGACCGTCGAGCGCTTCCTCGATCTTGAGCACCACGCCTTCCTCGACTTCCTCGGGAGAGGCGCCGGGATAGGCAACCTGCACGGTCAGGAAATCGGGACGGGTCTCGGGAAAGAACGAGAATTTCATGCCCGAGAGAAACAAGAAGCCGAACAGCAGGATGCTGAACATGACCACGTTCGTCCAGACGCGGTAACGAACGAAAAACGCGATGGCGCCGTTCATTTGTCCCTGCCTTCGACATCCGTCAGACGGGCAGCAGCCGGCATGCCATCAGACACGCCCTGCAGCAGCTCCGTTACGAGCGTGTCTCCGCGCTGGAGTCCTGCGGAAACGAGCACGCTCCGCGGCTGCCGCCGGGCGATGGTCACATCGCGTCGCTGCAGCGCGCCTCCGTCAATCACGTACACGTAACGCTCCTCGTACAATGCGCGCCGGGGAACAGAGATGGCGGAAGACAGGGGGGTGCCGGGAATCACGGCGCGGAGGTACATTCCCTCGTACAATGCATCACCGCCGCCCCGGACGGCAATAAAGACGGGAATGGTCTGCGTTCGCTGGTCCACGGCGCTTCCGATCCGTGTGATGGTGCCGGTCCAGGAGACATCGCTGCCCTCCGCGCTCAGTCGCACGGGTCGCGAGCGGTCGATCCACGACACGTCACCAGCCGGTATCGGCGCCTGAAGCTCGAGGTTCTCCAGGCTGATGATTTCTCCGAGCACGCCTCCGACGCGGGCGGCCGAACCCTCGCGCACGGCAGTGCTCACGATGGCTCCGTTGAACGGTGCCACGATCGTGTGCTTTTCAAGCGTCACTTCGAGATTCTTTACTGCGAAAAAAAGTTTGTGCACATTGAAACGTGTCAGCAGCAGGCGCACTTTCCGCTGCTCCGATTCGGGAAGCGGACCCAGCGGACGATCGAACGAGCTGCCATCAAAATATTCCTGCCAGCGCAGATAGTCATCGGGGAATTCGATTTTCAGTTCGGGGAGTACCGTGGCCAACGCATTGAGAAAATCGCTTTTCGCGCTGTTGAGGTTGTACCGTACCTGACGGTCGTCAATGCGCAGCAGTACCTGCCCCTTGCGGAAACGCTGTCCCGGAAGGAAGGCGGGTTTGCCGGCCTGCAGCAGGCCGGCCACTTCACTCACCAGTTGCACCGGCTGCGTCGAGGTGACTCGTCCGATGGCCTCGATGGTTGTCGGCACGGCGCCCGAGTCGATCACGCGCGCTTCCACGCTTCTGACCAGGACCGGCGGACGCCGCCGGGTCGGTTCCTCGCGCATGCTTGTGAACAACTGCATGAGGATGTATCCCAGCGCAAGCACCGCGATGGGCAGGACGATGAAAATCAGACGTTTGTTCAAGAGCATTCCGGGGCTGGGTGGGACATGGTGCCGGGCACGGCGCTGACCGATAGGGCACAATCAAGAAAAACCCGATATCGAGGGAAATCGTTTCCCATTTCTCACGAGGGAAATCGTTTTCTGAAATCGCGAGAGTGGTCGTATTTCGCGATGGTTTGGCGAGAGCGGTTTCCGTGTCTTTGAAACATGTGACACGGACGTCTTTCAGACACTGGCGTATTGTTGTTGCGTTGTGTATTTTTTCCTTTGCTCTCCGAATCGAGCGAGTTCGATTCACATCGTTTCCGGACGCATCATCCACGGCATTTCTCCGCACGGTCGTTGCTGTGCCTCGGTCCCGAAGACCGCAAGGCTGCCTTCGCGCATCGGCACCGCGTAACGCATTCCCATCACCGCAAGGATACGCCTTGATGAACAACGTCATCCGTCCCCGCCGCGTTCATTCCGTCACACATACGCTCCATCCTGATCGCTCCATGCGTGTCCGTCCCCGCCTCGGTCGCAAGCTTGCCCTTGCCGCACTCGTTGTCGTGGTCACAACCATTCTGCCGCTGTCCCCTCTGTTTGCCGGGAACTGGCCGATGGAACGGCGTGCGACCTACATCTCATTCGGGTATCGGGGGTTCAGCGGACAGCAGTATTTCGGATCTTCCGGCGAATCGCTCGCTATGCATCGCCTCGAGGAACAGACGCTGACCTTTTACAGCGAGTACGGGTATTCGAAGAACGTTTCCGCCATCGTGCAGCTTCCGGCGTTCCGCAAGCTCTATGCACAGGTAGACGCCGACGCACCGCTTTTGAGCGTGCAGTCGCCTGGGGATGTCGACCTCGGCATGCGTTTCACGCTCTGGCCGGGAGAACGGGACGCCGTTAGCGTCACTGCGCTGTTCGGTATCCCTCTCGGGGAAACCACACAGAACAAGGGTCTCTGGGCGGGAGACAACGAGTACAACCAGCTCATTCTGCTTCGCTACGGACACCTGTTCGACCAGTTCGCCACATCTGTGAACGTCGAAACGGGATACAATTTCCGTAGCGGCGGCTATGCCGACGAACTGCGATTCGCCGCCGAGATCGGTGTGCGTCCAATCGATGCCCTGGAATTGAAATTCCACCTGCGTTCGGTGCTCAGCCAGGACAACGGTGATTCGGATTTTTCCGGAGGTCGGTACGGATTTTCAAGCAACAACCAACGCTATCTTTTATACGGACCGGAAGTCGCCGTCTGGCTGTCGGGCAGCATGGGTCTGCATTTTGGCCTGTACAACATCACCGACGCCCGGAACATGACGGGTTCCACCATACTGCAGTCGGGTCTGTTTTTTCTCCTGGCGCCGGTCTCGGTGCGATAGGTCACAGGGACTGGAGGCGAGCAGGACGCCGTGAACACGATCTTCGACTCACCGCAGGGAGCAGATCTCGCCACCGCGCTCGAACGCAATGCGGTTGTCTGTGTCTCCACCCAACGCCTCGCCCGTGTGCTGCGACAGGCCTGGCACGACCGCCTGCGCTCGTTGGGTCATGAGGCGTGGAGGTCTCCCGACATCCTTCCACTCTCTGCCTGGCAGCGCCGCCTGGCAGCTGCCCTCGAGATGCAACGCGCGGGGTCGGGGCGGCCTCTGCCTGTTGTGCTCACCGAACAACAGGAATTGCTGACCTGGGAACAGACCGCGAGTGAGAGTGGCGTTCTCGATGGGCTTCTGCAGCCGCTGCAGCTTGCTTCCGCGATGATGGATGCCCATGCGCTGGCAGAACATTGGGACATTCGGTCCGCCGGTGAGGATGCGTCGGTCGGCGACGCCGCTGTGTTCACCGCCGTCCGTGCACGTGCGGAGGAACGCTGGCGGAAGCTCGGGGCCGCACCGGGGACCAGCATCGCGTGGCGTGCCATCGATGCCGTGCGTGAACTCCTGGCACCGCAGGAGATCGTGTTTGCCGGCTTCGACCTTCCGCCGGACGCGGTGTTCCAGGCGACCGTCGCGGCGCTCGAAAAACGCGGGACGCGCGTGTCGGTGCTTCGTGTGGACGCTCCCGCTGGTGAGTGCCGCCTTCATCGCTACCACACTTTCGAAGACGAACTGCGGGCCGCGGCCCATTGGTGCAAGGCCTTGCTCGAACGGGGAGAAAAAGACATCGGCATCGTCATCCCGCATCTCGATTCCGTCCGTCAGCTGGCCTCGCGGGTCTTCGCAGGCATTCTCCAGCCATCGGCACTGCTGCGCGCGCCGGGTGAGCGGCCTGAACTTTTCGAACTTTCGCTCGGACCGCGTGCAAGCGACGAACCGCTGATCCACTCCGCGTTGCTTGCGCTGGACCTCCTTCGCCCACAGCTCCCGCTGGAGCAGTGGACGCGCGTTCTGCTGTGTCCCTTCTTCCGTGACGCAGAGAAAGCGGTTGCCATGCGCGCCATGGTGGATGCCGAACTGCGCAGGCGGGGCATGCGGGAAGCGGATGTGGCCGATGTAGTGCAAGTGGCGGATTCCCTGCAAGCGGCGGATTCCCTGCAAGCGGCGGATTCCCTGCAAGCGGCGGATTCCCTGCATGCGGCGGATTCGCTGCATGCGGCAGGGCGAATTCCTGTGGCCACTGGGCAGGACACACTGCTGGCGGCGTTGCGGACGCTGCCGGACAGCAGCGGGCGCCATGGCGCTGCGGAGTGGGCGGAACCCTTTGCCCGTACGCTGGACGCGCTGGGATGGCCCGGTGATCGGGGGCTGACGAGCAGGGAATTCCAGGCGCGCAGCCGCTTCCACGAATTGCTCGACGAATTCTTTTCCCTCGATGCCGTCGCCGGCGTGCTGACCTCGAGCGAAGCGCTCACACAGTTGCGCGTCCTTGCGGTTTCGCATGTATTCCAGGTGCGTTCGACATCCGCCCCGGTGCAGATCATGGGTGTACGCGAGACGGCGGGACTGCGCTTCCGCCATCTTCGGGTGCTCGGGATGAATGACGACATTTGGCCGCCGGTGCCTCGTCCGTCGGTGTTCATTCCACTGGCCTTGCAGCGACGCGCTGGTGTCCCGGAATCCTCTCCCGAACGATTTCTCCAACAGGCGCGCACACAGACGGAACTCCTGCGCCGTCTCGCACCGGAAGTGACGTTCAGTTGCGCAGCGTCGGAAGGGGACCGCGAGTTGCTGCCCACGCCGCTGCTCGGTGAGCTGCAGCCTGAAGACCAGCCGCTGCCCGGGGGTGACGTGCTCGCCGTGATAGGCGGATGCCGCGCGGGGGATCTCGAGACTTCGACCGACGACATCGCTCCAGCAGTTACGGCGACGGAGCGCATCCGCGGTGGGACGCGCGTGCTGACGCTGCAGTCGACCTGCCCCTTCCGTGCCTTCGCCGAACTGCGCCTGCTTGCCACGCGTCCCGAGGAAGTGCAGCATGGAGTGCGCGCGCTGGACAGGGGAACCTTGATCCATGCGACTCTGGAAATATTCTGGAAAACCGTGACCGACCAGGCATCCCTGCTGTCGCTTGGCGATGACGGAGCGCGCCGCCTGGTGGAGGAAAACGTCGATCAGGCGATGGCAAAGGATCGCGCGATGCGTGTCCGCCGCATCGATCGTCATGTGATGGACGCCGAACGCGAAAACCTCATCATCCTCATGATGGAATGGCTGATGGTGGAGCGGACGCGCACACCGTTCAGCGTGGAACAGCGCGAGCGGAAGGTCACTATTACGCTGTCGGGGCTTTCGCTGGAAATGTATGCCGATCGTGTCGACCGTCTGGAGGACGGAAGCACGGTGCTTCTCGATTACAAAACGGGAAAGAAATCCGTGTATGACTGGATGACCACGCGTCCGGTCGAACCGCAGATCCCGCTGTACGTTCAGGCAATGGACAACGACATCAAGGGCGCCGGATTCGCGCTTCTGCGGCGCGGGGACTGTCGCATTGCTGGACTGCGCAACGACGATCTCGACGCGGCGGAATTTCTTCCGGCTTCGGAGTGGCTGGCCCGGTGGGTACCCGAAATCGCTGATTGGGATGAGCTTCGTCGTCACTGGTCCGATGTGCTGCGTCGTCTTGCGGAGGATTTTCTCGCGGGCAGCGCCACCGTCGATCCCCGTGACCAAGCGAGCTGCCGCTACTGTGATCTTGCCGCACTATGCCGAGTGCACAGCAGGCGCGAGAAGGAGAGTGACGATGCAGCAGAATGACGTCGGGGCGATGGAACAGGATATCCAGGCGCGCAAGGCAGCCCTCGATCCGACGTTGTCGTTCATCGTGCAGGCGCCCGCGGGTTCCGGAAAAACGGAGCTTCTTATCCAGCGTTTCCTCGCGCTGCTGGGAGGCGTCGACGCCCCGGAAGAAATCGTTGCCATCACCTTCACACGCAAGGCGGCAGCCGAGATGCGTGTGCGTATTCTTGATGCGCTGCGCATGGCGGGCCAGACCGATGCGGAGAGTCCACACACGCGGCAGACACAAGAACTGGCGCGGAAGGTACTGCGACGGGATGCCGAAAAGGGGTGGTCTCTGCGCGAGCAGCCCAGCCGTCTGCGCCTCCTCACCATTGATGCACTCAACGGCTGGCTTGCGCGACAGATGCCCTGGCTTTCGCGTCTGGGACCGGCCACGGCCGTGGCGGAATCATCCGATGCGATCTATCGCGACACGGTCCGGATGGTGTTGCTCGGGCAGTGCGGTGGTCCGGAGGTGCTCCCGGCGGTGCGGCGGCTGCTTGTGCACCTCGACGGACGTTTCTCCGTGATCGAACAACTGTTGTCGGAAATGCTTGCCATCCGGGAGCAGTGGCTGGGCCTGATCGACGGTGGCCTGGGAGACGAGACGGCCCGTGACATTCTCGAAACGACGTTGCGGAATATCGTCCGAGGACATCTCACTGCGTTGGGCGAACGCCTCGACGGACAGCTGCATGAAGAGGCCTGGATGCTCGCCCGTCATGCCGCGGCATGCCTCGAGGCGGATCCGAAGCGTGAAGCCGATGCCCTCGCAGCCGTGTTGCGCGAAGATGCACATCCTCCCGGAGCGGAAGTCGAGGACCTGCCTGCCTGGCTGGGCCTCTGCAAATTGTTGATGACCGATGCAAACGAGTTTCGCAAACCCCGTGGCATCACCGTGCGCCAGGGTTTCACCGCAGGCGACCCGATGAAGGAACGACTGATCGTCCTGCTGGAGCATGTGCGGGACGATGCGACGCTGCTTGGCCTGCTTGCCGGTGCACGCTCCCTTCCTGCCCCGCGTTTCGACGAAGCGCAGTGGGAAATCGTCGGAAGCATCGTGACGGTGCTGGCCGCATGCGCCGAGGAACTCCGTGCCCAGTTCACGCGCCGCGGCGTCACCGACCATATCGAGATCGCCGCGGCGGCGCGGCGTGCTCTCGGCAGTGATCTCGAACCGACGGACCTCGCGATGCTGCTCGAGTACCGCATCCGGCATATTCTTGTCGACGAATTCCAGGATACGTCCTCGGCGCAGTTCGAACTGCTTCAGAAACTCACCGCGGGCTGGAGCGCCCCTGACAGGCACACACTGTTTCTCGTCGGCGATCCGATGCAATCGATCTACCGCTTCCGCGAGGCGGAGGTTGGCCTGTTCCTCCAGGTCTGGGCTGACGGACGCATCGCCGACGTTCCGTTGCAACGCCTGCGACTGACACGGAATTTCCGGTCGCAGGGCGGCGTGGTGTCCTGGGTGAACGATCTGTTTTCCCGTATCATGCCGGCGGAAGACAATCCGGTGGAAGGTGCCGTCGCCTACGCGCCTTCCGTGGCCGTGCATGCGGATGAAAACGATACAGTAGATATACGGATCACATATTCTGGTAATAGAAGCGAAGAGGCCCGCACTGTTGCCGCATGGGTGGCACGGGTGCTGGAAGGATCAGAATGCGGTCGGGTTGAATCCGTCGCCGTGCTCGTTCGTTCGCGCACGCATCTGGCAGAACTCGTGCCGGCGCTGCGGAAGGAAGATCTCCGGTTTCGCGCCGTGGAGATCGAGTCGCTTGCAGACAGTCCCGCCGTACGTGATCTCCTCGCCATCACGCGCGCACTTCGTGCGCCGGCAGACCGCGTGGCATGGCTCGCCGTCCTGCGCTCGCCGGTCTGCGGACTGACGCTGTCCGACCTGCACGTGCTCTGCACCGGTGACGACGGTACCCCACTGCGCGCCCTGCTCCGGGAGGAAGATCGTCTTTCCCGCGTCTCCGAAGACGGCCGTCATCGCCTCGCGCGTGTCACGCCGGTACTCGAACGTTTTGCCCTGTTGCATGGACGTATGCCCGTTCGTTCGCTGGTCGAGGGGTGCTGGCTCGCGCTCGGTGCACCCGCCCTGCTCGATGCGGAAGAACGTGATGCTGCCGCGGCTCTGCTCGGTCTGCTCGAGGCACACGAATTGGGTGGGGACATTGACGACATGGGACTGCTCGAGGAGGAGGCGGCACGGCTCTTCGCTCCGCCGGATCCCGAAGGAGACACGCGCCTGCAGGTGATGACCATCCACAAGGCGAAGGGGCTTGAGTTCGATGTGGTGATCCTTCCCCGGCTCGACGGCATGCCGCGGCGCGAATCGGAGCGGCTTCTGCTCTGGGACCGCAGCTTCGGCAGCGGAGGACTGGACTTCCTGATCGCCCCGCACCGCGCCCGGGGCAGTGCGGCGGACGCGATCTATTCGTATATCCGCGACCTTCGGACGAGGAAGGCGGCGCAGGAAGACCTTCGCCTGCTCTATGTTGCCGCGACGCGGGCAAGAAGGCGTCTGTTGCTCTCTGCGACCATGCGTGAGCGGGATGGAAAGGATGGCGCGCATCTCGGCAATCCAGCCGCACGTTCCTTTCTCTCCGCGCTCTGGCCGCTGCTCGGTGAGGAAGTGGAAGCCGGATACAGGGAGCGGGCGGCATCGGGAGACGTGGCGCTCGCGGCTTCGGACACAGACGCTGTCGGTGTGCCCCTCCGGCGCGTGCCGGTGATATGGGATGTTCCCTCGCTTCCACCGGACACCATCCCCGCCCGGATACCGGCTGATCGCGCAACGCGTCCTGCCGAGGACGGGCCGACGGTGACGATGGCGTTTCCGGCAGGACGGGCCGGAAGGGTCGCCCGCGCGAAGGGAATGGTTGTGCACGCGTTGCTCGCACGCATCGGGACAGAAGGCGCGGTCTTCTGGACTTCCGCCGGGACTCAGCACCGCGAAGTGCTGCTGCGATTCCTGTTTCAGGACGCAGGCGTCTCTTCCCCGGAGGATGCGGAACTGCGTGCGGCGGAAGCCGCCGTCGATCGGATGCTTGATGACGAGCGGGGAAGATGGATTCTCGAGGATCATCGTGAGGCGGAATGCGAAATGGCCCTGACTGGTGTCGACGGAGAGGACGTCGTATCCGTGCGAATCGATAGAAGTTTCATCACCGACGACAACGTTCGCTGGATCGTCGATTACAAGACATCGGAACACGAAGGAGCGGGGATCGACACATTTCTGGACAGCCAGACGGCTTGGTACGCGCCACAGCTCCGGCGCTATGCCAGACTTCTCGGAAAATGGGACAAGCGGCCCGTGCGCGCCGCTTTGTATTTCCCGTTGCTTCGCCACTGGCGAGAGATATCCCTGGATGAACAAACGAACGAGCTGAATGCCGGTACGGCGGTGGATTGATCTGGAAGAAGGGATTGATCTGGAAGAAGGGATGCGATCAGCGGAATGATCAGCGGAGCAGACGCACGGAGATCACGTCGAAGCGTTCGCCGGCCTCCAGCACGACATGATACGCGCCCGGTTCCATTCCTTCGGACGTCAGTATCACAATGTGTTTCCCGGCGGGGCGGGCGTCCCTGAGCAGATGTTTCAACGTCCGACCGCGTGCGTCGTACACACGCACGTGCACATCGGCCGGGGCGGGGAGCATGAAGCGAATCTGTGTTTCATCGCGGAAAGGATTTGGTACGGCAGGTTCGAGCAGCATGATGTCACTCCGATCCGGCCGGCAGTTGGTGAGGGGCGAATCGGGAACGCCGCGCTCGCGTGCCTCCGGTGTAAAATCCTCACCGTCCCACAACAGAAAGGCGACATGGGCGCGTTCGGCAAGCTGGTCGAGACCGATGTTCTTGCATGAGAGCATCACCTGTGCCAGTTCGTCGCTCAGTGGGCCGTTCATCGCCGGAGTGATGACATGCCTGTGCCGTGTGAACCAGTCGATGAAAATGCGCATTGCTGCCGCACGCCATTCCTCTGCACTGGAATCGATTCGGGAGGAGAGTGCATTGAAGGGTTTCTTGTTCCTCTCGGCAATGCGGGCGGCATCTCCGAGGATGCGCTGCCTGATCTGGAAATTCTTTTCGAGCAGGGTGCGGAGGGTGAGTACACTTCCGTACTCCTCTTTGTTCAGAGCCGCCTCACGCGCTGACAGATTGTTGTTGAGGTTCGCCTGCACCATGTCGTAGCGCTCGCGCAGCTGCTCGAGCAGCGCACGGTCGCGTGTGGGGATGGCCGCATCGAACTGGCTTTTCCATTGTTGCATCACCGGCAGCACACGCGCCTGCATCAACGCGGTCACTTCTTCGATCAATGCAGAACGGACCGCCCTGAGTTCATCGGGAGATTGAGCCCACAGGGCCCGACCCGGGAAAAGCGCAACGATCGCAAGCATATAGAGCAGGGAACGTCGCATCAGCGTCTACCTTTCAACATGTGATACAGTCAGGAGTATCGTCGCACAGAATGGCGAAACGATACCGGCAAGGTAGTGCGTCCCGGACATGCGAGACAATGAAAAACGCGATCCCTGAATTTGCGTTACCGGAGTTTGAATGTGAACACCGCTGTGCCGACCTGGTCGGCCTGACGGACGTCCGGAGGCAGGGCATTGAAGCGCCAGGAACGCATGGCGTCGAGCGCGGCCCGTTCGTACCGGGGATCGCCTTTCTGGATGACGGTCATGCCGTACATCGTGCCATCGGGGCGGACGCGGAAACGGATGGCGATCTGCAATTCCTCCTTTGCACCTGGAGGAAACACCGGGAGGACTCCCGTGATGCGGTTGCGCGAAAGACCGCCGTCCCATTGAATGTTGGCGGAAGAATGCGGCGTTGCACTCAGGGTCCCCGGATCCGAGGTCAGCGCCGGCTGCTCCGACGTGCCGCCTCCGGTCACCCGATCGGACGTCGAGCCGGAGTTCGAAAGCCCCCGTTCACGCGACTCGCTGCGGGTGTGGTCGCCGGTGGTCGGCGCGGAACTGCGCGTGCCCATGCCTGCGCCCTGATCCATGAAATCCACGGCTTCCTCGCCGCCGCGCGTCTCGCGCGGAACCACCGGTGTGGAAGGTGCGGATTGCTGTGGCGCACGTTCGCGCGCGGTGGTCCTCTCCTCGGGAGCCTGTCGCGCTGCGGGCTGGGCGACGGTTGCAGTGTTGCGTCGCACGGGAGAGGAAGAACGCTCCGCAGTTGTTGTCTCGCGCACGCGTGGACGTGTTTCAACAATGGGGGGCTGTTCGTCTGGTAACCGCGTGGTAACGAATTGCAATTCGATCTCGAGCGGTATACGACGGATCTCTGGAAACGCTGCCCAGAATATCATGATGAGCAGCAGCAGGGCATGCAGTCCGATCGAGATGCCCCAGCTTTTCGCGTCAACGCTGTTGCGTATCATCATTCTCTTTCTGCGTGGTGGAGATGAAAAAGCGTGTCGCTCCGAGTCCTTTCGCCTCGTCCATGACAAACACCGCGCGCTGCAGTGACACATCGGCATCGCTCGAGAGCACAATCACCTGCTTCTCGGGATCGGTCAGCTTTTCCTGTAGTGCAACACGGAATCCCTCCGCCGGCACCTCGATGTTGTTCAGGAAAATCCGTCCGTCATTGAGCAGCGCGATAACCAGCTGTTCCTGCTCGGTGGCCGTGGTGTTCTCCGCCTCGGGCAGGGTGACATTGATGCCCTCGGTGATGATGAATGACGAGGTGAGCAGAAAGAACACCAGCAGGAGCAGCACGATATCCGTCAGGGACGAATAGCTGAAGATCGTCAGCGGCTTGTTGTCCTGTGTCAGCTGGATTTTCATGACTGCTTCCCCTGTGCAGCTGCCTCACGCGCCATCTGCGCTTTTTTTGCCGCAATCTGCGCCTTGCGCTGCTCGGTGAGAGCGATGTCGAGAAAATCATTGGAACTTGCTTCAGTCTCGAAAACGAAATGGCTCACACGGTTGACGAGATAATTGTAGAGGAAATAGGCCGGGATGCCTACGATCAACCCGAACGCAGTGGTCAGCAGCGCCTCCCAGATGCCGGAGGCCAGCAACTGCGGATTGACCACGCCCTCGTTGACCTCGATCACGCGGAAGGCCCCGATCATGCCGGTCACGGTACCGAGAAATCCGAGCAGGGGTGCGATGCCCGCCACGGAGGCGAGCAGGCCGAGTCCGCGTTCCAGCCTGTAGACTTCCATGCGCGCGGCGATCTCGATGGCGTCCTTCACCTCCTGATGCGTGCCTTTCATCTTGAGTAGTCCGGCGCGCAGGATCCTCGAGAGCGGCGAACCGGCCTCGGAGCACATGGTCACCGCTGCCGCGACGTCACCACGGCTGAGCACGGAGCGGATCTGGAGTATGAACTTCCCTCCGTCGACCTTCACGCGTGACAGCGTGATCAGTTTCTGTACGACGATGTACGTCGCGAGCAGGGACGCGGCAAGGATGAACCACATCACGACGCCGCCTTTGAGGAAGAGATCGAACAATGTCATCGAAAACTCCGGTATGGTTGATTTGTATTGTTCACTGTTTCAGACATGAGACAACGGACCGTTGGACACAACCTGTTCACCGACTGCGGGACGCCCCGGTATCTGATGGGGCTCGCTCTTGTCTAGCAGCAGATATACGATGATCGCCAGCACGCAGAAGGTCAGTACGAACGCCGTCAGCATCAGCTTCCGGCGGGAAGGTTCCGCGGGAGGGTGATAGAGCTGGTCGCGATTGCGGTGGAACATCTCGAAGTCCGAAAGCGGATCTTCCTCCGTGATCGCGACGTCCTCGTCCGTGATCGTGATGTCCTCATCCGTAATGGCGATGTCTTCATCCGAAATGGCGACATCATCCATGAGAGCGACATCCTCATCCGAAATGGCAATGTCTTCATCCGTAATGGCGATGTCTTCATCCGCGATGGCGACATCCTCGGAAGTCGCTGACTCCGGCAAACCGTTTTCAGGGATAACGGGAGATGAACCCTCGTCCTGGCCGAATGCGCGGCGCACCTCACGCACCAGATCCGCGACGTCGACCGTCTCGAGCACCGGGCCTGGGTTGGATTGCAAGGCCTCGGCGGGAATGAAGTGCAGGCTGTCGATACTGCTGGCCAGACCCTGCGGTGGGTCAGCTGCAATTCCATGTGTGATATTGCCGCTGTCTGCCATGTCAGAAATGCGCCGTGACGCCGCCCATGAGGAAAAATGGTCGCTCGCGGTAACCGGGCCACTGTTGCCGGTTCTGGTCGAGCAGGTTGTCGAAGCGGAGAAACAGCCCCAGGTTCGGAAGGAGGCGGTAATCGAGTTCGAGGCCCAGCAGCAGCCAGGCAGGAAGTGCGCCGCCGTCCGCTTCCTGTTCTCCGACCAACTGCATCGTGCTCTGCAGGCATAGGCCGAAGGGGAATGCATGCGAGAGCAGCAGACGCGCCTCGTAATCGGGGAGGTAGGGGATGCGCCCCTGCGCCTCGCCGAGCGCCGATGTGCGCAGATCGAGGCTTGCCTGCAGCCGTGTATCCGGCCCGAATCGATGGGAGAGTTCCGTGCGTGCGCTGAAGACGCTTGCACGTCCGTCATAACGCAGTTCCCACTGCTGTCGGACAGGATCCGGCAGGAGGGAGAACCGCGGCCAGGATGACGTCGACAGATATTCGATCGCGAAACGGGCACTGCTCTTCCTGCGGTTGTCGAATTCCGTACCCAAGGTGAATCGCCAGGGAATGTCACTGTGACGAATCACAGAGGCGAGCATCATGTAGGGATTGACATGGAGGAATTCCTCCAGCGTGTGTTCGCGAACTTCCGGCAGCCAACCACCAAACAGCGACCAGTTGCTGTTCAGCATCCGGCGCAGCAGCAGTGTCGGATAGAGACGGAACTGGCTGGCATGGTCACTGCCCCTGTAGAGATTGAGTGCGAGACCGGCCTCGAGGCGGGTTGCGTCTCCAAGGGGAAACACGGTGCCGCCGCTTCCCTTGATGTAGAAGGGACGTGTACTTCCGGGGCCGCGTTCACTCAGGTCATTGACGTGCAGCAGCAGGGAGAAATCGACGTCGTGGCTGCCCATGGACAGGCGTGTTGTGGCGTCGAGGCCGAGACGGTTTTCTATCTGACGGTATTCGTCCAGCTCCAGACTGTCGCGAAGACCGAGGGTCTCGTCGATGGAACGGTGCGCGAACGAAAGGCGCAGCGTATGATCCGCAAGGACATTCCGGCGGGACAACAGGTCCGCCCCCAACCGAAGACCGAGCGTCCGCCTGCGGAAGTCAAGGTCCATCTGTTGATCGCTCCGAGTCAGTCTGTCTGCAAACAGCCCGTAATCCCTTACATCAACGGCCGCGTCGGCCTGGAGACGCGAGGAAGCGAACAGCGGGTGGACATCCCGCGGCAGGTAGGTCCCACCGCGCATGTCGAAATGGAATGCGGAATAGTCGGCGCGATCGACGTGTCCAGCGCTGCGCTCGTAGGCGGCATGAGCGGCGGCATCGCCATCTGTGTAGCGATCGCCGTACCAGATCTCGAACAGTGGAGTGGAATACATTCCAATCCCTGCGCGAAGGCGCAGCACTTCGTCGCTTCCTGTCAGGTCGGGCTTGCGCAGCGGCATACGCGTCGGCGAGGTGTCCGTAAACCGTGGCTCCCGTTCTCCGCGGCCGGCCCGCGCGGTGAACATGCGGCTGTCGGGTTCGCTGGCGGCGCCTTTCCGGTCTTCGACGAAACGAATCATGTCGCTGCCGGTGATCACGTACTCCGGCAGTGACAGGGCGGGGAGCACATCGCGCAGTTCCTTCGTCTCGGGCTTGAAGTCGCGAGGCGGAGGCAGCGGTTTATCCTGCGCCCGGAGCGCCGGGGCAAAACACAGCATCATGCCAAGGGCAATGATGCAGCTGGCGGACCGGAAGGTCTGGAATGGCCGGACGAAAACGGACGGACGGAGGGCTTGTGTCATTTCAGCATCTCCAGCCGCACCTGGGCTTCATTCGCTTCTTCCGAACCCGCGTACTGTTCGAGTACCGTGCGGTAGTGTTTGCGTGCGTTGTCGGTGTTTCCCAGCGATTCGTCGAGCTTGCCGAGCAGCAGCAGGGCGCGGCCGTGCCAAGGGGCTGCATCGGAAAACACATACCCGACGCGCAGCAGTGCTTCTTCTGCCTCCGCGTTCCGCTTGGCATTTCGAAGCAACTCGCCCGCGCGATACTGTGCTTCGGCTCCGATATTGTCGATGCGGCTCGTCGCGATCCGTGAAAGCGCGGCGACCGCCTCGTCGAGACGGCCTTCCTCGGCGACGAGGATCGCATGTTCTATCGTCGCGCGCAGGGCGTAGGGATTGTCAGGCTGCGCCTGCTGTGCGGCTTCGAAATCCTGCCGCGCAGCGGCGAAGTTCCGGTCGGCCCGGTAGACCAGCCCGCGTTTGTAATACGTGCGCGCCCGCGATGTGCGCGCGGCGGGATCGTTGAGCAGTTCCTGGCACAGCGCGAGGGCCTTGTTGCGGTCCTGCTGCGCCATGGCGGTCTGTACCAGTTCGAAGCGACTCTCGATGGAGAAACTGCCGCTCGGGTCAATACGGATGCCTTCGCGCAGGGTCTTCTCTGCATGCCCGAGATCGTCGTTCTGCCGGTAGGCCCGACCCAGCAGGAGATGCGCCTCGGGGAGCATCCGGCTCTGCGGATGGGCCGTAATGAAACGCTGCAGCGCGGGAATGGTGCGGTTCGGATCGTCCTGTGACGCCAGGTCGCGCAGACTGTTGAAAACTACTTCGTCCGCGGCGGCACTCTTGGGATTTGTGGCCAGCCACTCCTGCTTGACTTTCTCTGCTTCTGCCTCGCGTCCCTGTATGCGGAGTGTCTGCGACAGCCCGTCGAGGGCATCGCTGACCTTCGGAGAATCGGCATGCAGTTCGAGGACGCGCCGATACGCCGTCTCCGCATCCTTGTAGCGGCCCATGTTATAATGGCAATCGGCGATGGTGTAGCGGGCCTGGGCAAGGAGGGGACTGTCGGGATATTCGGAAATCAGTTTCCCGAACTCCGAAATGGCGACGTCGTAATCCTTGCTAATGAAGTACATCCATGCGAGGCTGAACTGCGCCTCGTCCGCATACTCGGAGTCGGGATAGCGGGCCAGAAGTCCCCGCAGGGTGCTGATCGCCGCAGGCGTCTGTCCGCTGCGGTGTTCGCTGGACCCGAGCTGCAGCAGCGCATAAGCGGCGAGAGGATTGGACGGGTACATTCGCGAGATGTAGCGATAGGTCTTTGCCGCCTCTGTGAATTTCTTCTGCGCATACAAGGCGTCTCCGAGGCGGACATTGGCGTCGACGTCGTTTTTCCCCGCACGGTATTCGGTTGTCAGCCGTGTGAAAATGCGTTCGGCCTCGGGAAACTGCTGGGCGCGGAAATGCGACCACCCAAGACCGTACAGGGCGTCCTGCAGCAGCGCGGCCTCCTGGGTGGAGGTGAGCGCCTGGTTGTAAACGATGATGGCATCTTCGAACGCTTCCTCGCGGAAAAGCGATTCGCCGAGCCAGAGCAGGGCCTCCGGCTTTCGCGCATCGCCCGGATGACGCTGCAGGAAGTTTCGCAGGACCACCGATGCCTCGGAATACTGTCCCGCTTCGAAGAGGCTGAAGCCCTGGCGGAACAGGGCCTTGGCGGCCGTTTCCTTCGGGGCGTTTTCGACGGAGACGGCCGACGCGTATGCGCGTGCGGCGTCTGCGGGACGCTTGCCTTTCAGATGGGTTTCTCCCTGCATGAACCAGGCGTCCGCGAGCACGTCGCTGTCAGGGAAGCTTGTTGTCACGGAGGCAAAATGTTGGAGCGCACTCTCGAGAGCGTTTTCGTTGAAGGCGGCCATGCCCAGTTCGAAATGCGCGTTGTCGGCATAGTCGCCAGACGGACGGCTTTCGAGCATGGCGCGAAACACCGTGCGAGATTCCTCGAGAGAGCCGTTCAACCGCAGGGCCATGCCTTTGCGGAACAACGCCGCTTCGGCGAGCGCCCCGTTGCGTCGGGAAAGTCCGTCGAATGTGACGATGGCCTCGGAGTATTTTTTCTGTTCGATCTGCGTCCATCCCAATGAGTACTGTACCTGTTCGGCGCGCTTGTTGTCTGGATAGCCGGTCAGAAAGCTGGTGTAAAGCTCCTCGGCCTGCGCGTATCGTCCGAGCTTGTAGTGGGACTCCGCACGGAGGAACAACCGCTCGGCCGCGTTCTCCGGGTCGGGAGAATCGGTCAGTGCGCCGAGCCATGACAGGGCGGCCTCGTAGTCGCCCTGTTGATAGAGGCAGGCACCCTTGCGCGTGAAGACACCCGAACGCAATCCGCTCTCGGGGAACAGCTGCAGGAACTCCTCGTAATTCGCCAGGGCCTCGGCGTATTTCCCTTCTTTTTCCAGGACGAAGCCAATCGAGAAAAAGGCGTAGTCACGAATGCGTCCTTCGGGATAATGCTCGTATGCGATGCGGTAGTAGCGCATCGCGAGGGGATAGTTGCCGTCCTTGAACGCCGCCTCACCGGCCCAATAGGCCGCCTCGTGGGCGAGATTGCCTTCCGGCCAGCGCTTCACCACGGAGGCGAGGAGTTCATGTGCTTTGCGGAATCCACCTTGGCGGAAATACACCTCACCTTCGCGGAAACCGGCGTCGTCGGCCAGCTTGCTGTCGGGATACCGCTGCTGGAACGCGGCAAACGCCAGGGCGGCGTCCGGGAGATTGGCGTTCTGATACAGCGACTCCGCGATGTAGTATTCCGCATCGGGAAGAAGGGCACTGCCTGGATAACTGCGGATGAAGTCACGGAATTTGCCTTCGGACAGCTGGTAGTTCCTGTCCTTGAACAGGCCAAGCGCAAAGGCATAGTCCTGTTCTTCTTTTAAATTCCGGACCTGGGATTGCCCCGGGACGCTCAGCAGGATCGCGAGGAGGAGCAGCAGGACGGTCGGTCGAAGCATGCGACGCTCGTCTGTGATGGGGGATATCGGCGGACTTAAAGTGATACTATAGATAGATCACTTAACCTCGACAAATTACGTTTCCAGTGTCAGAGTGTCAAGGCATTGCGGGAGAAAGCTGTGGAGGAAAGCTGTGTCGGATTGTTTGACCTTTCTCCGCAAAGGCGTACTTTTTTGCTTCCGTATCCACACGTTGCAGATTAAGGACCATGACAGAACAGAAGACTCCGTTTCATCCCGACGAGGTCATAGACCGTTTCCGCGGCGCCATCGAGTTCGTCAACCGTCGCATCATCAACCGCACCGAAGTGATCGACCAGATCTTTTCCGCCATGCTGATGCGCGAGCATGCGCTGATCCAGAGCCGAACCGGTGCGGCAAAATCCCTGCTCGCCCAGCAGATTTTTCGCATGTTCGATGGTGCAAGCATTTTCCAGGTACAGGCATCGAAAGAGCAGCAGCCCGACACGTATTTCGGCGGGCTCGACATCGAGGAGCTCAAGCAGGGCCGCATCATGCACAACACCGAGAATTCGCTGGTCGAGAGCGAATTCGGTTTCATCGACGAGATTTTCGATGCCAACGATTACACCCTGCGTTCGCTGCTGACCACCCTCAACGAGCGGGCGCTGATACTCGGGGTGCAGTACGTCCCGGCACGTGTGCATAGCGTCATCGCCGCGACGAACTATCTGCGCGTGAGCGAAATTACCGAGGCCCTGCTCGATCGTTTCATATTCAAGGCGTTGTTCATTCCCGCGAAGGAGCCGTACACGCAATACCAGATTGCCCAGCGCTACCTGACACATCACGGACAGGCATCGGTGCCGGCGCAACGCATTCCGTACGCCATGCTCAAACGCACTTCGGAGGTCATCCGCGGTCTCGACCCCGAGTACGGGATTACCATTCCGCTGCACGTGATCTTTTTTGCCAACTCCGTTGTGCGGTATTACGAGGCACAGCGCAACCGGTTGATCAAGGAGCGGCCGCACGAGCATCCGCATCTGAAGGACTTCTATATATCACCACGCACCTACGCGCGTGCGCTGGACATGCTGCGCGTGATCGCTTTTCTCCACGGACGTATGGAGGTGATCCCCGAGGACGTCGAGAAGCTCTGGTATCTGTACACGGTTGTAGGCATCCGGGAGCAGAAGGAACTGTTTCTGAAATCCTACAGCACCTTGTACAAGCAGTTCACCAGCGCGAAGGCCTTCGAGCAGATCCAGCGCCTGCTGGAATTCCAGGAGTTCATCGAACATCTCAAGCAGCATCCGGACCTGCTGAAGCGTCCGATCACCGAGATCGAAGGCCAGCCGCTGCGCCGCACGCTCGTCGAGTGGGCCAAGGACACGCTCGGCATCACCCACGCGACCGAGGAGCACAACCGGAGGTTGCTGGAAAGCTACATGAAATCCTTCGAACCACTCACCGAGGAAATCGCGGATTTTCTTGTCAGTACCGAACGTGACATTCACGGACTGTTCCACCCGACGGAGCACATCTGGACCTGACATGCCCGGCGCCTACGAACACTTCTTCGACGTAATGGAGGACCTCGGGTTCTTCGAACACATTTACGAGGACCTGCCCGAGGACTTTACCGCCGTGTTCGAAATCGCGCGTGTGCTCGAAGACGAGAGCAACGAACTCGCGGCGAAGCTGCGGCCCGTGCTCACGCTTACCGCTCCGGGGAGGGGAGAGCCGCCGCCCGAGGACCGTCCCGACCTCGAGATCATCATCAACGACCAGGAGGAGTTTGAGGCCGGTCTCATCCGCACGCCCCAGCACCTGCCGCGCATCTACAATTACCAGTGGCTGCTGCCCTCGCAGGTGTTCGACCATCGGCTGGCCAAAAAGGAGTTGTGGGTCCCGTATCCGCGGGAGCCGCGATATTTTGCTGTCGATCCCGAATCCGACGACTACCGGCCCGACCGGCGCAAGCAGAAACTCTATGTCCTGCTCGACACCTCCAGCTCCATGGCCATGAAAAATCGCATTTCCCTGGCCAAGGCCGTGGTGTACCATTTCCTGAAGCAGAACATGAAGGAACTGGGCTACATCCATCTGCGGACGTTCGACACAAAGATCGGGGAACTGCAGGAAGCGAGGGATACTGCCAGTTTCCATGCCTTGATCCGTTGCGTCATGCGGCTGCACACCCTGGGAAACGGCACTGCCATGGCACGCGCCATCCGCCAGGCAGTCGATGACATCAACGCAATGCCGCAGCTGTCCGGCACCGAGATTCTCGTCATCACCGACGGCGCCTGCGCGCTCGACGAGGAGGAAATCCGGACACTGCTCGGCGATGGCATCGTGATCAACACCGTCAAGATCGGCCGGTCCCAGTTGATCGCCTCGAAGAGCTACATCCGCGACAAGATATTCGAGGAGGACACCGTGCAGCACAAGCTGATCGACCGCCTGCAGAAACGCGAGACCGAACTCCTCCACCTGCGCGACACCGCGCAGAGTCCCCACATCCGCCGACGCTACGACGACTCGCTGCGTTCGACGCGGCAGGAAATCAATCGCCAGGTCGACGCCATGACCGAGGAAATCATCGTCGGCTACGGACATGAACTCGAGCGTCTCTCCCACCTGTACATCCAGGTCGAGGACGTCGAGCTTCCCGGCCTGTTCAATCTTCGCGAGGAACAGGAAACGGAGATCCGCGATCTATTCCAGCAAGTGGTGAGCGAACTCGAGCTGCACTGTTCGCTGGATCAGTTGCGCAAGCTCGCTCTCCTCATCGACCATCTCGCCGTGCTCATCAAAAACACACCCGATGCGGAGCTGCGCCGTCGCTTCGAGGAACTGCGCGAAGAGATCAGCCGACGGCTCACCGAATGCATCGAAAAGCAGATCGCGCAGGGGGGAGGTCCATTACTGCGCTCCCTGACGGCTGCCGACCGCCACGACCTCGATTTCCTTCTCGCGCACTCGTCCTCCGCGCACATCAATCTCTGGCGCGCCTTCATATGGAAACTCATCGCGGGCCTGCGGAAAATCGTAGGCTCCTGACGTCCTGACGTCCTCACGCCCTCACGTCCTCACGCCCTCACGTCCTCACGCCCTCACGCCCTCACGTCCTCACGCCCTCACGCCCTCACGCCCTCACGCCCTCACGCCCTCACGTCCTCCCCACCTTTGACTTCCAGCACAATTTCTCACATATTGGAATACTGAATCACCGGCCTTCGTATCATCGAATGTGCCATGAACAAAGGAGAATCGCATGGCGCCTGAGATCAGGCACTGGCCCGAACAGACACCGGAGCGTCGGGCATACGATGCCGTTCGCTCGGTTCCCGTACA
Organism: Bacteroidota bacterium; assembly: GCA_018224415.1. Classification (GTDB taxonomy): domain Bacteria; phylum Bacteroidota; class Ignavibacteria; order SZUA-365; family SZUA-365; genus SZUA-365. Next base: position 27,914 of record JAGTUZ010000021.1, read on the forward strand.
GGAAGAAAACGACACGAACCGCCTTGGCTATCATCTGTTCCTCCATCTGAAGGGGGAACTGCCCGACCTGGACGAAGTGCTGCACGTTGCACAGGCGAGGTTGCTTTGCTCGAAAGATGAGGCGAAGCGTCTCATCGCTGCTGCACTTGCCGACACGCCGATCGGTCGTGGCGATCCAGACGCAACGGCGGAAGCCGCATCGACGGCGGAAGCCGGAATGTCGGAAGCCGGCGGAGCGGAAAGCGAGTCGAAGTGACCGGCCCCGCGGATCCGTCGCAGCCCGATCGTGCGGAGACGCATGAGGAGCAATTGCGTCGCGAAGAGCGGCGCTGCCCGGAATGCGGCTACGAGATCATGAACCCGCTGACGGACCGCTGTCCCCGCTGCTTCAGCGCGGTCGCGCGCATGGAAACAAACTGTGGCAGCTGCACTTGGCAGGGCAACTGCGAGTTTGCGCATATCGTGCACGAACACAAAAAACGAACGTCATAACACCACTCATAGCAGAGGCACGCAATGCAGATCAAGGAAACAATCGACGGCGACGTCGTGGTGCTCGCACTGAAGGGGAATCTCATGGGCGATCCCGAAACGACGGAGTTTCGCGACAAGATCAAGGGACTCGTCCGGGACGGCTTCCTGAAGGTCGTGCTCGACGTCTCCAAGATAAAATGGATCAACAGCTCGGGCCTCGGCGCGCTGATCTCGGCGCTGGCGACGCTTAACAGCAGCGGTGGCGATATGCGCATCGCCAATGTCACCGATAAAATCAACAGCCTGTTCATGATCACCCAGCTGATCAAGGTCTTCAAGTCCTTCGAGACCATCGATCGTGCCGTGGCCAGCTTCCTCGTCGATCCCATCTCGGGCAAACCCACCGCGGAGTAAACGGCTGCACGCATCTGCAGAAACGCGTCAGGGCGGATCACTTGATCCGCCCTTTGCATTTCTGTCGATGCCGATATTCTTCGCACCGACCGCCGCACGCGATCGTCGTCGTGGCGCGACCGGGTTCAGGGCGCGCCGGCGAGGCGCCGGAGCAGATCAAGAATTGCCGGATCACCTGGCGAGAATTCCAGGGCACGCTGCAGGGCACGTTCGGCGCGCTCGCGCAAGCCGGCATCGGCGAGATAGATGCCGCGGTTGCCAAACATCGATGCGTACAGGCGACGCATTTCCACCGGGAGTCGATCGTCGCTGTCGAAGGGCCGGTACACAAGCGGTACGTCTTTTGTCGATGCGGGGTCGGGGAGATCCTCCGGCCGGTACAGACGAAACGCCAGTCCGGCCGGCACACGCACGTACCCGGGCGCAAACTGCTTCTCCAATTCGATTGTCACGTACACAGGCCGGGTTGCATAGGCGCGGTCCACGATGCCATTGACGACGGCATTGAACGCGTCCTCGATCGCTGCCGGATCGTAGGGTTCGCCGCGTTCGAAGCGGCGCAGGTGCACGAGGAAGGTCTCGATCTCCGCGCGCACGGACGCGTGGATGTCGGGATGGTTGCTGCGCAGCTGCTCGAAATACCAGGAGCGGCGGAACAGTTCCTTGTCGAGCACAACGATGTCGGGACGCTTGTTCTCAACGAGCTGGTAATAATAGGATGCAGAGATCCAGAAATCCCACTGAAAGGACAGCACCACGGCGTCCTTTTCCAGCGAGGCAAACATGTTGTGTGTATAATCCTCTACCAGGTAGTTGCCGGCCTGGCTGACGCGTCCCCACTGAAGCAGCAATAGCACCGCGAGCACAACGGCGCCCGGTACGAGCGGGTCACGGAGGCGCGGAGGGACACCGCGCAGCACGCGCAGTTGCGGCAGGATGCGCAGCCCGAAGGCCGTCCAGATCGCAAGCACGAAAAAGCCGAGCAGGAAATACGAATCGATGTCGTTGATGTCATACCCCGCCGCCCAGACCAGGCAGGTGACAAACAGCAGGAGCAGAAAGACACCGAGGGAACGGCGACGCCGGCTCGCCACAACCGCCCCGATCGCCGCGGGCAGCAGCGCGAGCCAAGCGCTGTCTCGTGCGAAGGCTTCCAGCGCGTACATGAACTGCTTCCCCCATGCCTGCGCACCGGAAAACATCCAGACACTGTACTGCTTCCCGCTCACGTGCCAGAACAACCGCTCGAAATCGACGGGATTGCCCCAGTTCAGCGCGGGTCCCGCCGCCGCGCGCAGAGGGAGGTACAGATACGGCAGCAAGCCAAGCGCAAACGCCGCCGCGGCGAACGCGAAGCCTTTCCCGAATCCTTCGCTGCGCGCATGGGTCAGGAAAAGCATCACAAGCAGCGCCGGGAGGAGGAACACCGTGCTCATGTGGTTGGAAAAGGAAAGTCCCAGCAGAAACGCCGTCACCGCCATACGACGCTGCAGGCTGCGGACATCAGGCACGGGGAGAAAGAACAACCGCGCCGCGCTCCACAGCACAAGGGCGAGCATGAGAATATGCAGCGAATACACTTCGATCGACAACGCGGTGCGCCAGAACGTACCGCCGAAGGCGAGCACGAGCGCGCCGGACGCGGCCGCACGCAGCAACGTGTCGTCATCCTCTGCCGGAACGGTCGCCTGTGCAGCGGCTTTCTTCTTGCCCGCGTTCCGGCGCCGTGCCACGTCAGGCAGCGCGCGCAGCAGATCGAAAATCAGCTGCACGGCGACGGCTGCACCAGCTGCCGAAAACACGGCGGCAAAGATGTTCATCCGCAGCATCCCGCTGCCGAAGGGCAGCAGCGCCCAGAGCCCAGCCAGCAGTGTGAACAGCGGGTAGCCCGTCGGATGTGCGATGCCCCAGGTATGCGCGACGGCGGCGAGTTCGCCGGCGTCGATGAAATCCATGGATGGCGCAAGCGTGAACAGATAGAGCAGCAGTGAGACGGCGAATACGATGGCGGACGCCAGCAGCCGCCGGCGGCGAATGTCGGTCATGATGCGCTATCCTCCGGTTTCTCGGTTTCTTCCGGTTTCTCGGTAATGTCCAGAAAATAGTCTTCCAGCGAACGGCGCGGCGCGAAGGAAGAAACCGCCACACCGCCGGTGACCAGTGCGGCGTTCACCCGCGCCAGCTCGCTCTCGGGCACGTTGCAGGAGACGCCCTCATCCCGTGTCTCCAGGTCTTCGACGCCGTCGATGCCGCGGAGCAGTTCCATTGCCCGCTCCCGCGGTTCGGCCTGGATGCGCACGGTAATGCGGTCATGGCTGAGCAGTTCCCGCACTCCTCCCTGCACGACGAGCTGACCGCGATGCAGGATGCACATGCGCGTGGCCACCAGCTCGATTTCGTTGAGCAGGTGCGAAGACAGAAACACCGTCATCCCATGATCGCGGTTGAGTCGGCGGATAAGCTCGCGCACTTCCTTCATGCCCTGGGGATCGAGCCCGTTGGTGGGCTCGTCGAGAATCAGGAGTTCCGGCTCCGCTATCAGTGCCTGGGCGATGCCCAGGCGCTGCTTCATGCCGTGCGAGTATGCCTTGACGCGATCCCGGGCGCGGTCGGCAAGGCCGACGATGTCAAGCACCTCCATGATGCGCCGCCGGTCGACACGGCCGTAGAGCGCGGCAACGATTTCCATGTTCTTCATTGCGCTGAGATAGAGATAGAAATCCGGACGCTCGACAAGACCGCCCACGCGCGCGAGCACGCTTCGGTCGGCCGACACCTCACGGCCGAACAGTCGCACCGACCCCGTGGTCGGCGTGATCAGGGAGAGGATCATGCGGATGGTCGTGCTCTTCCCCGCCCCGTTGGGACCGAGAAAACCATAGATGTCACCGCGGCGGACGGAGAGATCGAGGTTCTGCACCGCATGCCGCTTGCCGAACTGCTTGCCGAGTCCGGTCGTCTGGAGAATGATCTCTGCGTCGCTCATGTGTCTCCCTGCGCGGGTGATCGTGGAGCCGGAATGAACGCGGACCTAGAGATAAAGCAGGAGGAACACGGCCGGGATGATCAGTCCCGCCGCAGTCAGCCATGCACCGCGTCCGGTGATGCCTTTGTTGCCCTTGAGAATGAACAGACCCGAGATCGCCATGATGACCAGCGCGCCGGCAAAAATATCGGAGAACCAGGTCCAGAGATTCCTCGGCGTGTTGTAATGCAGATAGTTGACCTCGAAAAACACGGCACGCCGCCTCGCGTGTTCGAGCAGTCCTTCGCCCGCCTCGGCATCGACGGTCAAGGATCCTCCGTCGAGAAAAATCTTGAGAATGCCGGCTTCGGGGAAATAATGATTTTTGTAGTTGTCCTCCTCGCCCAGCGGTTCAAGCATGGCGAGGGCCATGTCACGGGTGAAGCCCTCCTGTTCGAAGGGCTTCACCCGCACGTCTTCCTGCGTGATGTGATAGTTCGGATCCCAATCCTTCATGTGATTGAGAGCGATGCCCGACAGGGCGTAGATCACGGTCATGGCCGCAAAGAAATATCCAAGGTCACGATGGACGGCCTGGTTCCACTTGCGGATGCGTTGTGTCGTCTTCATCGCTGGGATCAATGTCCTTGGTGTTCGTCTTCGTCGGCGGCTTCTTCCGTTGCGACGGGCGCACTCGAACCATCCTTCATTTCGTAGCTCACGGCGTCGGCATACCAGTTCGAAAGATAGGGCTTGCCACTGGCCTTCAGCTCCTCGCGCTTGGCGTTGACGGCATCGAGGCCCTGTGGCTCGACATGTCCGTCGTTTTCCTCACATTCGGCGATGGCCGATGGCGTGGCGTGATCATGGTTCTCGTACTCCATACCCTCGCGAAGCTCAGCTTCCCACTCCTCGCGAATCTCAGCTTCCCACTCGTCAAGATCCGCGGCGTCGATGCGGGTCTCGCGCAGGATGCAGCGGACCACGATGTCGCTGCCTTCGAGTTCACGCGCAAACGCCGCCATTTCCTCCGGCGCTTCGATGCGGATCTTCACATTGGGTTCAAGATCAGTGATGTGCACGCGACGGCCGCCGTGCTTGCAGACATGCGTCACTGTGCCTTCGAGTGTGATTTCCTTGCCGAGATATTGGTCGGGACTCTCGAGCAGTTGCGAGACCGTCATCACTTCGCCCGCGTCCGTCTGCTCGCCGTCCTGCTTCTGTCCGCAGGCCGTGAACAGCAGCGCGACAAGCGCGAGGGATAAAAGCTGTTTCATGTTCGTTTTCCTTGTATGGATGGGAATCATCAATGGGTCCTGTAAGGAACCGGCGGGGTTCCGCCGGGTTCGCCGGTGTCAGTCCCGCGCAGACGCGTAGGATTTTTCCATGACCACCTGTCCGCGCTTGACCACGGTATTCAGATGGTTCACTCCGAAATGATAGATGATGCGATGGTAGTTCGGTACGTCGAACATCAGCAGGTCGGCCTGCTTGCCCACCTCGATGCTGCCGAGGATGTCCGAACGGTCGAGCGACGCGGCGGCGTTGAGCGTCACGGCAGTGACGATCTCCTCCATGGTCATGCGCATGCGCGTCGCGGCGAGCGACATCATGAGCTGGATGTTTTCGCTCATGCAGGAGCCGGGGTTCGCATCGGTGGCGATGGCCACGGCAAGGCCCGCGTCGATGAAGCGGCGGGCGTCGGGAAACTGCTCGCCGAGGAAAAGGGAAACGCCCGGCAGCAGCGTGGCGACGGTATTGCTGTCGCGCAGATGTGCGAGCCCGTTGTCGCTGATGTGGTCGAGATGGTCGGCGGAAGAGGCAAACACGTCTCCCGCAAGTTCGGCACCGCCGCCCGGAGTGATCTGGTCGGCATGCACGCGTGCCTTGAGTCCGAGTTCGCGGGCGCGGAGAAAAATGGTCCGGGCCTCCTCGACGGTGAAGGCGCCGCGTTCGACGAAGACATCGCAGTACTGCGCCAGTCCGCGGCGGCCCACTTCAGGCAGCATGCGATCAAGCACGAGCGTGAGGTATTCCTCCCGCCGATCCTTGTAGTCGAAGGGAATGGTGTGCGCGCCGAGAAAGGTCGGCACGATTTCCACGACATGCAGTTCCTGCAACTCGCGGACAACCTCGAGCATCTTGATCTCGTTTTCGAAATCCAGCCCGTAGCCGCTTTTGATCTCGACCGTGGTGGATCCGAATCCCAGGCAACTGTCCAGGCGATGCAGCGCGTACTCGGTCAGCTCGACCTTGCTCGCGACGCGCGTCGCCTTGACGGTGGTATTGATACCGCCGCCGTCGGCCGCGATTTCCGCGTAGGTCGCGCCGGCGATGCGACGGGCGAATTCGCCTTCTCGCGCGCCGGCGAAGACGAGATGCGTGTGCGAATCAACAAAGCCCGGGAGAACGGTCTTGCCGAAGGCGTTGATCGAACGCTCGGCTTTCGAAATATCGATGCCGTCAGACGGACCCACGTACGCAATACGCCCGTCGCGGATGGCAACCGCGCCGTCCTCGATCAGGCCAATTTCGCGCATCGCGGCTCCCTCCTTCCGCTTCGCGCCATCCGCCGCCACCGTCACCAACTGGCTGATATTGTAGAAAATCAAATCCATCATGAGCAGGAAAACTACCTATTATTCCATTGCACCGATAAAAAAGAAAGCAATCTGCGTAATCCGTGTAATCCGCGGTTACTCTTTCGCGCGGATCGCGATATGCAATTCCTTCAGCTGCGCCTCCGACGCCGGCGAGGGCGAACCATCCATCAGCGACAGCGCATTGTTCGTCTTCGGGAAGGCAATGACATCGCGGATACTGGTCAGTCCCAGGAGAATTGTTGTGATGCGGTCGAGGCCGAGAGCGATGCCCGCATGCGGCGGGGCGCCGAAGCGGAAAGCATTGATGAGGAAGCCGAACTTCTCGTTGATTTCCTCCGGCGCGAGGCCGAGGATGGAAAACACCTTCGACTGCAGCGCGCCGTCATGGATACGGACGCTGCCGCTGCCCACTTCGTTGCCGTTCCACACCAGGTCGTAACAGTCCGCACGCGCCGCGGCGGGTTCACTGTCGAGCAAGTCGAGATCGCTGGCCTTCGGCGAAGTGAACGGATGGTGTTCGGCATAGAAGCGCTGCTCTTCCTCGTCCCACTGGAACAGCGGGAAGTCCGTCACCCAGAGCAGGCGGTGTGCCGATCGGTCGACGAGGCCGAGTTCGCGTCCGAGTTCCAGGCGGATGGTGCCGAGGGCCTCGAGCGCCTTTTTCTTCCGCGCGTCGGCGGCGATGAGGACAAGGTCGCCGTCCTCGGCGCCCATGGCGGTACGGATGTCCGCGAGCTGCGGCTCGGTGAGGAACTTGGCGATGGGGGAATTCCACCCGCCATCGGCGGCTTTCATCCAGGCAAGGCCGCCGAGGCCGAGCGTCTTCGCGCGTTCGGTGAGTTCGTCGAGTTTCTTGCGGCTGAACTCCTCCGCTTTTCCCTTCACATTGATGGCGGAAACGATGCCGCCGACGAGTGCGGAGGAGAAGACCTTGAATTCCGTTCCCGCCAGCACCTCGTTGAGCGTGACGAGTTCCATCGCGAAGCGCAGGTCGGGCTTGTCCGATCCGTAGCGTTCCAGCGCCTCGAAATAATCCAGGCGCGGAATCGGCAGTGCGAGGTCGTAGCCGATGGTCTCCTTCAGCAGGCGCCGGGCGAAGCCTTCGAGAAGCGTGTAGATGTCTTCGGCCTGGACGAAGCTCATCTCGACGTCGATCTGCGTGAATTCCGGTTGGCGGTCGGCGCGCAGGTCCTCGTCGCGGAAGCACTTGACGATCTGCACATAGCGGTCGAGCCCTGCAACCATGAGCAACTGCTTGTAGGTCTGCGGCGACTGCGGAAGCGCGAAGAACTTGCCCGCATGCACGCGGCTGGGCACGAGGTAATCGCGCGCGCCTTCTGGAGTGCTTTTCATGAGCACGGGTGTTTCCACCTCGACGAAATCGTGCTCGTCGAAGTAGCGGTGCACGACCTGGTAGATGCGGTGGCGCAGCAGCAGGTTTTTCTGCAGCACAGGGCGTCGGAGGTCGAGATAGCGGTATTTGAGGCGCAGGTCCTCGTGCGCGTCGACGTCATCCTCGATCTCGAAGGGTGGAATTTCCGACGCCGTGAGAATCTCGAAGGCATCGACAACCACCTCCACCGCGCCCGTGGGCATCTCGGTGTTGGTCTGTCCCTCCGGCCGCGGACGCACCGTCCCCGTGACACTGAGCACATATTCCGAGCGCAGTTCCGCCGCCTGTTCATGCACGGCCGCGTTGTGATCGGGGGCGAACACCACCTGGGTGAGTCCGTAGCGGTCACGCAGGTCGATGAAAATCATGCCGCCGAGATTGCGCCGGCCGTCCACCCAGCCGTTGAGCGTGACCGTCTGTCCGACGTGATCGATCCGCGGTTCCCCGCAGGTAATCGTGCGCTTGGTGAAGTTCATGTTGTCCGTTCAGTTCGGGTTCGTGAAACAATCCATTCATGAAATATACAGAAAACTTTCCGGACCGGCGCCCGCCCGGACCGGCGCGCGCCAGCGCGCCATTCAACCCCCGGACCGGCGCGCGCCGGTCCAAGCCGGCATCGTGGCTTTTCCCGGCGATTTTGCTTCATCCCGGGTCCGTTTTTTTCTGTCCGAGGAAATGACTATTTTTGTTTCTGGACAGAGTTACCTTTATATCCGAAACAACAACACGCACCTGGGTCCCTTGGACCGCCGATCACGAAGCACCTGCCATCGTCTGATCCCCCCTCTGTCCCGAACGTGTTCCCTTCCGCCGCGGCACTGGTGCCCGCCCGGCGCAAGCGCTCCCCCGCGGAGCAGAAAGGATGGATGCCTTCCCCCCCCCCGCACCCGTTCACCGCAGTCGGACCCGCGCCCGCGTCCTGCGTGGCGGCGTTTTCCCTCTCCCCCACGGGAGCGTCCGCGACGGACGCTCTCCCCGCGAATGTTCACAACTGACCCGATAAAATGAGGTATTCATGAGCAACCGGAAGAAAGTGACGATCGACGGCAACGAAGCCGCCGCATTCGTCGCCCACAAAACCAATGAAGTATGCGCTATCTACCCGATCACGCCCAGTTCCAACATGGGCGAGTGGGCCGACGCCTGGTCGGCGGTCGGACGGACCAACATCTGGGGCACGGTCCCGGTCGTGTCCGAACTGCAGAGCGAAGGCGGCGCCTCGGGCGCGGTGCACGGCGCCCTGTAGACGGGATCGCTGACAACGACCTTCACGGCGTCGCAGGGACTGCTGCTGATGATCCCCAACATGTACAAGATCGCCGGCGAACTCACTTCGACGGTGTTCCATGTCTCCGCCCGCACCGTGGCGTCGCATGCGCTGTCGATTTTCGGTGACCACTCCGACGTCATGGCCGTGCGCCAGACGGGCTGGGGCCTGCTTTCGTCCAACTCCGTGCAGGAGGTCATGGACTTCGCGCTCATCGCCCAGGCCGCCACGCTGCGCGCCCGCATCCCCTTCGTGCATTTCTTCGACGGCTTCCGCATCTCGCACGAGGTCATGAAAATCGAGGAACTGACGGACGAGGACATGCTCGCCATGATCCCGGACGACCTCATCGCCGAGCACCGCGCGCGCGCGCTCAGTCCGGACAATCCCGTGCTGCGTGGCACGGCGCAGAACCCGGACGTCTTCTTCCAGGCCCGTGAGACCGTCAATCCGTTCTACAATGCCTGCGCCGACATCGTGCAGCAGACCATGGACCGCTTCGCCGAGGTGGTCGGCCGCCGCTACAACCTCTTCGACTACTACGGCGCCGCTGATGCCGACCGCGTCATCATCATGATGGGTTCGGGCGTGGGCGCCGCGGAGGAAATGGTTGACTGGCTCAACAGCCGCGGCGAGAAGGTCGGACTGCTGATCGTGCGCCTGTTCCGGCCGTTTTCCATGAAGCATTTCCTCGGTGCTCTCCCCGCCACCGTGAAAGCCATCGCCGTGCTTGACCGCACGAAGGAACCCGGCGCCGCCGGCGAACCGCTGTACCAGGACGTGCACAC
>JAGTUZ010000022.1 GCA_018224415.1 Bacteroidota bacterium
AGATGTCGCTGTTCGACGTGTTCGTTTCGAGGCTGTAATTGGTGACTACGTACAGCACGCTCTCGCCGTCGGGCGAAATCTGCGGATCGCTCACGCGGCCGAGTTCGTACATGTCCTCGAAGGTGAACGGATGTTTGGGTCCGTCCTCCACCAGCTGGAATTTCTCCAACGTCGCCTGCGCATGCAGCGAGACGGTGAACAACAGCATCAATGCAATACAACGGAACAGTGCCATCATTTTCTCCTTCATTCAACGAAAGCTATTCGGAAATATCCCTCGGATATTCCCCGCTGCAAAAACAAAAAATCTTCGTGTGTCTTCTTCGTGCTCTTCGCGGTTTCTTCTTATTTCTTCCTGCTCACCACAAAATCCGCCAGATCGACAAGCGAGCGTTTCGCTTCCGAGTCGGGCAGCAGGTCGAGTTGCGCGATGGCGCGATCGCGATAGTCCTCGGCGGTTTTCACCGCGAAGGCGATGCCGCCGTGCCGGTCGACGAAGCGGTGGATTTCGTCGATGTCCTTTCGTCCCACTCCGCGTTTGAGCCGGCGCAGCACATCCTTGCGCTCGGACGAAGGCGCCTTGCCGAAGGCGTGGATAAGCGGCAGGGTGAAGCGCTTTTCCTTCAGGTCGCCACCGACGGGTTTGCCCAGCGCGGTTGCCGAGCCAGTGTAGTCGAGGATGTCGTCACGGATCTGGAACGCGATGCCGAGATTCTCACCATAGCTGCGCAGGCGCGCAACGATGTCCGGGTCTTCGGTCGCGCTCAGTGCGCCGATCTCACAGCACGTTGCCAGCAGCGAGGCGGTTTTGTCGCCGATGATCTGGAAGTAGGTTTCCTCGTCGTTGCGCAGCTGGCGGGATTTCTGGATCTGCAGCAGCTCGCCTTCGCTCATGCGTTTGACCGCCGTCGAGGTGCTGCGCAGAAAGGCGATGTCGTTGTGCTCAAGCGAAAGCAGAAGGCCGCGCGAGAGGACATAATCCCCGAGCAGGACGGCAACCTTGTTTTTCCAGATGGCGTTGATCGACGGCCAGCCGCGGCGTGTGTCGGCGTCATCGACCACGTCGTCGTGGATGAGCGTGGCCGTGTGCAGCAGTTCGACCAGCGCCGCGCCGCGGAACGTACCCTCGGAAATGCCGCCGGTGGCGGCTGCTGCCAGCAGCACCAGTGCGGGACGAATGCGTTTGCCCTTGCGCTTGACAATGTATCGCACCACCGCGTCCACCAGACCGACGTTCGAACGAAGCGCGCGCCGGAAGTGGACTTCGAATTTTTTCAGGTCCCCGTCAATCGGGGCGATGATGGTGTCGAGTTTCAAAAGGTTTCCTGTTGTTCGGTCACGCGTTCCGCGGACTGCCCTTCTTCTGGCTCAGCTTGCTGATCCAGATACTGATTTCATAAAGGAAAACAAGCGGGATGGCCATCATAAGCATGCTGACCGGGTCGGGACCCGGCGAGATGAGTGCTGCCACGAAGGCGCTGACCACCATCGCATGCCGCCAGTACCGACGCATGATTTTCGGCGACAGGATGCCCAGGCGCGAAAGGAAAAACGACAGCATGGGCAGTTCGAATACCAGTCCCGCGCCCAGCATCAGCGTGATGATGAAATCGAAATAATATTCGATGGAAATGATGTTCTCGATCGCGGGTGTGCCGAAATGGACAAAAAACTTCAGCGCCGCAGGGAGGATGAAGAAGTAGGCGAACGACACCCCGATCAGGAAACAGATCGAGGTGAAGATCACGATGGCAGTGATATACCGTCGCTCGCGCGGATACAGGCCCGGCGAGATGAACTTCCAGATCTGGTACACCGTGTTGGGAATGCTCAGGATCAGTCCGCCGAAAATTGCTACCTGCATGTAGATCAGCACCTGCCCGAAGGGACGCAGGTTCTGCAGGTCCATCTTGTATTCGATGGCCGGTCGCAGCAGTACATGCTCCATCAGCGGGTCGATGAAAAACCAGAGCCCGACCGCACCGACGATGATGCCGGTCATGCTGTAGATGATGCGCCAGCGCAGTTCCTCGAGATGGTCGAGAAAGGACATCTCCTTTCCTTCGTCCTTCTCATCATTCGCGCGCCCGCGCTTGCGCCGACGGCCCCCGGATTCCTCCGTGTCCGGAGCATCCTGGTTATCGTCCGAGGAGTCGTCGGTGTCCTGACCGCCCTGCTGTCCGCGTGGGGCGTCCTCGTCTTCGTCGTAGGGATTGTCTTGTTGCTCTTCGTTCACGTGCTTTGGTTGCTTTACTTCGAATCAATAAAAATACGAAAAAACCAGCACCTTCATAAGGGACATCAGCATACAGGGCGGTATTTTCCCCTTGACGGCGGGGATAATAACGGAAATGTTTTATCCGATTTATGAGGAAGGATCCGCTACAGCCTTTTCCCCGGGTGGATTTGTCCCACATCGTTGGACTTGCGATGCGGAGATGATACATTCAGGCATGAAAACTCTCCTCATCGCTGCCATTCTCATCGCGCTCCGTCTGGCCGTGCTGTCCTTTGACGGAGGCCGCGTGTGGGGCTTCGA
>JAGTUZ010000023.1 GCA_018224415.1 Bacteroidota bacterium
ATCGACGGTATCGATGTCATGCGCGGCAACCGTCCCCGCGCCCGGCGCGACCTCGACCTTGCCAACGGACCCGCCAAGCTCTGCCAGGCCTTCGCCATCGTGGCGGAGCACAACGGCCTGCACCTCGACGGCGCCGTCGTGGGCATCGCCGATGCCCCACCGGTCCCGGAATCATCCATTATCGTCACAACACGCGTGGGTATCAGCAGGAGTCGCGAACTCCCCTGGCGATTTCTGATCGCAGGTTCACCGCATGTCTCCCCCAGTCGTCCCTCCGCCTGAGCTGGTCCGCAACCCCTTATTATTTCAGGACATGAAAAAAATATTCGCGGTCTTGGTATCCGTTTATTTTTTTCCCATTTTTACAAGAGATACTTCTGTCCGAAACTATCGCACCAACCGTCGACGATGACTCCCGGAATGCCCCGAATGCTTCGATCATACATCTCTTCGATTTCACGACCCCGCCTGTTTTTCTCCATGCAACAATACAAAGGAAGGTATCATGGACACGGGAGCCTATGCGTTCCTCCTGTTCAGCGGACCGGAGCATCTCGTTCCGGCCATTGACGCAGCGAGGGCCCTGCCGGCCGTACGGAGCTGGCACGCTGTTGACGGCCACTATCACCTCGTCCTGACACTCGCGGAGGCGGACGACGCCGTTCGCGCGGCGCTCGAGGCGCTGCCCGGTGTCGCGGAGCTGCTGTACTGTCCGGTCGAGACGGAAGTGACCGGCGGCTTCACACCCGATCCCGAACTGTGCCACGCCTTCCTGACCATGGAAATCGACGAGGCGCGTCGCGCCGAGGTGGGGCAGGCGCTGCAGGACATGCAGCCCATCCGTTTCGGCGCCCTGGCCTTCGGGGCCTGCGGCTGCGTGGCCGCGCTCAGCGGACCCAGCTTCGAGGCGGTGGACGCGGTGGTGGAAAAGCACATCCGTCCGATCGACGGCGTGCTGCGCGTCAAACGCGACTGGATCATTGACCTCACCCAACTGTAAAGGCAGACAGATGGCAGAATCACACGAGGAATTCAAACAATTCAACGTCGACCTCTGGAAATTCGACGGGCACGAGGGTGCCCTCATTCCGCTCCTGCAGTCGGCGCAGGACACCTACGGCTACGTGCCCGAAAAGGCGATGCACTACATCAGCCATGTGACCGGCATTCCCGCCGCGGAGATCTACGGCGTGGTGACGTTTTACGCGCAGTTCCGGACGCGTCCGCTGGGCAAGAACATCATCCGCGTCTGCAACGGCACGGCCTGCCACGTCAATGGCGTGAAGATGCTGTACGACACGCTGCAGGAAGAGCTGGGCATCAACTACGAGGAAACCACCGACGACGGACTGTTTTCGCTGGTCTCGGTCGCCTGCCTCGGCTGCTGCTCTCTCGCACCCGTGCTGACCATCAACGGCGAAGTCCATGGACGCCTCAACGTGGCGAAGACGCGAAAGATCATCCGGGAGTTCCGGACACGCACCAAGGCATCGGAACAGTAAGGCGGAGCATACACATGAAAACCATTCTCGTAGGACTCGGAACCTGTGGCATCTCCGCAGGCGGCGAAAAAGTCTACCGGGCGCTGCAGGAGGAGCTCAAGGAGCATCCCGGCACGTTCGAACTGAAGGAAACCGGCTGTATCGGCATGTGCTACCGCGAACCGCTCGTGGAAGTGATCGACGACGGTGAGAGCCATCTCTATGCCGAGGTCACGCCCGAGCGCATCGGACGCATCGTCGAAGAGGACGTTATCGGCGGCACGCAGATCGACGACTGGCTCGCGCTGGCCGGCGGACAGGCCGAGGGTTTCTTCGACAAGCAGGTGCGCATCGTGCTGCGCAACAGCGGCATCATCGATCCCGGCAGCATCGAGGAATACATCGCGCGTGACGGATACCAGGGAGTCACCAAGGCGCTCAAGGAGATGACGCCGGAAGAGGTGATCAAGGACGTGCTCGACTCCGGACTGCGCGGCCGTGGCGGCGGCGGCTTCCCGACCGGGAAGAAGTGGGAATTCACCCGCGCGTCCGCCGGCGACAAGAAATACATCATCTGCAACGCCGATGAAGGCGATCCGGGCGCGTTCATGGACCGATCGGTGCTCGAGAGCGATCCCCATTCGGTGCTCGAGGGCATGATGATCGCGGGCTACGCCATCGGCGCCGACGAGGCCTACATTTACTGCCGCGCCGAATACCCGAAGGCCATCGCGCGATTGCGTCAGGCCATCTCGCAGGCGCAGCGCCGCGGCCTGCTCGGTGAAGACATCCTCGGGACGGGATTCAACTTCCACATCAAGATCAAGGAAGGCGCCGGCGCCTTTGTCTGCGGCGAAGAGACGGCGCTGATCGCGTCGATCGAAGGACGCCGCGGCATGCCGCGCTTCCGTCCGCCGTTCCCTGCGGTGTCGGGACTCTGGGGCAAGCCGACGAACATCAACAATGTCGAGACCTTCGCCAACATCCCCTGGATCATCCAGAACGGCGGGGCGGCCTTCGCGGCCTATGGCACGGAAAACAGCAAGGGCACGAAGGTGTTTGCCATGGCCGGCAAGGTGCAGCGCACCGGGCTGATCGAGGTGCCGATGGGACTCACCATCCGCTCGATCATCTTCGACGTGTGCGGCGGCATCATCGACAACAAACGTTTCAAGGCCGTGCAGATGGGCGGTCCGTCGGGCGGCTGCATTCCCGCCGAAATGTGCGACATCGGCGTCGACTATCAGGAAGTCAACAAGACCGGCGCCATCATGGGCTCGGGCGGCTTGATCGTCATGGACGAAACCACCTGCATGGTCGACGTGGCGAAGTTCTTCCTGACCTTCACACAGGCGGAATCCTGCGGCAAATGCACGTTCTGCCGCATCGGCACGAAGCGCAGGCGCGAGATTCCCGAGCGCATCACCGACGGGCAGGGCACGATGGACGACCTCGACAATCTCGAGGAACTCAGCGACCAGATCCGCGCCGCCTCGCTCTGTGGTCTCGGACAAACGGCTCCGAATCCCGTCATCACCACGCTCAAATATTTCCGCGACGAGTACGAGGCGCACATCGTCGACAAGAAGTGTCCGGCGCATGTGTGCACGCCACTGCTCACCTACACGATCAACGAACTCTGCAACGGCTGCACGGCCTGCGCCCGCGCATGTCCCACCGCCGCCATCACCGGCGAGAAAAAGGGCATGCATTTCCTCGACCAGGAACTCTGCATCAAATGCGGAAAATGTTTCACTGTCTGTCGCTTCGACGCGGTCACGAAGGATTGAGGTCACCCATGGTAACACTGACGATAAACGGAACGCAGATCACCGCCTCCCCCGACAAGACCATACTCCAGGTCTGCCACGAACAGGGCATCGATCACATCCCCACGCTCTGCTACGACGAGAAGCTGCCGCCATTCGGCGCCTGCTTCCTCTGCGTCGTGGAGATGGAAGGGCAGAACCGCCTCTTTCCGGCCTGCGCGACGAAAGTGGGCGAGGGCATGGTCGTCAACACGGCCTCGCAGAAGGTGCGCCGCGCGCGCAAGACCTGCCTCGAACTGATCGTGTCGAACCACTACGCCGATTGTTTCGGACCCTGCCGTCTGAATTGTCCGGCCGACGTGGACATCCAGGGCTACATGTCCCTGATCAGCATGGGCAAGTTCCAGGAAGCCGTCGCGCTCATCAAGGAAAAGAACCCGCTGCCGTCGGTCTGCGGTCGCGTCTGCACGCGCAAATGCGAGGTGAACTGCCGCCGCACGCTGGTCGACTCGCCGGTGGGCATCGACTTCCTCAAGCGCTACGTCGCCGACCAGGACATGATCGGCGACATGTGGAAGCCCGAGGTCAAGGACGACAACGGCGTGCGCGTCGCCATCATCGGCGGCGGGCCGGCCGGACTCACCGCGGCCTATTATCTGGCCATCGAGGGCTACCGCCCCGTGATCTACGAGGCCCTGCCGCATCTCGGCGGCATGCTCCGCTACGGCATTCCGGAGTACCGGCTCCCGAAAGACGTGCTCGACAAGGAAATCAGCTGGATCACCGATCTCGGTGTGGAAGTGCATACGAGCCGCAAGCTCGGTCGTGACTTCTCCATGGACGATCTCTTCGACCAGGGCTTCCGCTCGGTGTTTGTCGGACTCGGCGCGCAGGTGGGCAAGCCCATGGCCGTGGAGAACGAAGAGGCCGAGGGCGTGCTGAGCGGCGTCGACTTCCTGCGCCAGGTCGAGATGAAGGAGCAGCCCGACATCAAGGGACGCGTGGTTGTGGTCGGCGGCGGCAACACCGCCATCGACGCCGCGCGCACATCGCTGCGCCTTGGCGCTGACGAGGTCATCCTGCTCTATCGCCGCACGCGGAAGGAAATGCCGGCCAACGAGATCGAAATCGTCGCCGCCGAGGAGGAAGGCGTCCGAATGGAATTCCTCGCCGCTCCGGTGCGCGTGAATGTCGAGGAGGACCGTATGAAGTCCGTCCGCTGCATCCGCATGGAACTCGGCGAACCCGACGCGTCGGGCCGTCGGCGTCCGGTGGTCGTGGATGGATCGGATTTCGACCTTGAATGCGACTGGATCATTTCCGCCATCGGACAGGAACCCGATCTCGGCGGCGTCACGGGCGACGAGAAAATCGCCGTCACGAAATGGAAAACGATCGAGGCGAAGTCGGGGACGTTCGACACCGACCGTCCGGGCGTGTTCTCGGGTGGCGACGTCGTGACGGGACCCGCCGACGCGATCGACGCGATCGCGGCGGGACGCATGGCCGCCCGCGCCATCGACAAGTACCTGCAGACCGGAGAGATCGTGCCACTGACCGATCGCTTCGAAAGCAAGCGCGACAACTTCCACAAGATGACGCGCGAGGACATTCCCCTCGTGAAGGAAAGCGTGCGCCATCACGCGGACGAGGTACCCGCGGCCGACCGCATCAAAGGCTTCATGGAAGTCGAGCACGCCTACGACGACAAGACCGCTTTCGAGGAGGCGCTGCGCTGTGCCGAATGCGGATGCGATGCCGGGCTGTCGTGCCGGCTGCAGGATTACTGCAGCGAGTATGGCGTCGACCAGCAGCGCTTCGTCGGCGAGTACAACCGCTACCAGGCCGACACCCGCCACCCCTTCATCAAGATCGACTCGAACAAGTGCATCAACTGCGGTCGCTGCGTCAACACCTGCAAGGAAATCCTGAACGTCGCGGCACTGGGCTTTGTCAACCGTGGTTTCCGCACCATCGTCAAGCCGGCGATGGAGAAGGCGCTGCACGAAACCAACTGCGTTGCTTGCGGCAACTGCATCGACGTGTGTCCAACCGGCACGCTCGTCGAGAAAATGCCGTTCCGCCGTTCGGGTCCCTGGCAGATGGACGCTGTGTTCAACATCTGCAACTACTGCTCGGTCGGCTGCAACGTCACCATGAAGGTGAAGGCAGCGGACCTCTTCTACGTCGCCGGCGCTTCGCCGGAGATGGGTCCCAACTACGGCGAGCTTTGTGTGCGCGGCCGCTTCGGCTACCAGCACTACCTCGACGGCAGCCGCGTGAAAAAGCCGATGGTGCGCAAGGGCGGCGAGCTTGTGGACGTTTCCTGGGACGAGGCCTTCGAAGCCATCCACAAGGGACGCGCGCGCATTCTCGAGGACTACGGACCCGACAGCATGCTTGTCACCGCTTCGCCCAAGTTGAGCGACGAGGAACTGTATCTCGCCGGTCGCTACGCGCGCACCGCGCTTCGGACCAACAATCTCGCGTCCTTCCACCAGATGGTGAGCGGCGCCGACTACCACGCCCTCGACGAGATGCTCGGCAGCACGCTGGCGAGCGCGGATCTCGAAGACCTTGAAAACGCCGACCTCTATCTCTTCCTCGGTGGCAATCCGACCACCGACAATCCCGTCCTTGGCTGGCGGATGAAGCGGCGGATGCGTGCCGGTACGGAAGCCATCGTGATCAATTCGGCGGAGATCGATCTCGTCTCGCATGCGACGCTGTGGGCCGATCCGCGTCGCGGCACGGCAACCAAGCTGCTTGCCGGCGTGATCGCGGAGCTTCTGCGCCGCGGCGCCGTCAACGAGGATTTCATCACGCGCCGCACCGTCAATTTCGAGCAGGTGAAAAACCAGCTCGAGAGCGAGGACCTGCACGAAGTGGCGTTGGTCACGGGTGTGTCCGAACTGAAGATCCGCGCCATTGTCGAGCTGCTCTCCGATCCGTCAAAGAAGATCGTCGCATGGTACAATCTCGACAGCCGTCTCGACCGCGCGAGCGACGACCTCAAGGCGCTTGCCACGCTGATGATGATGCTGGGCAAGGTCGGCGTGAAGGGCTCGGGCATCGCGCTGTTCAGCAGCGAGTGCAATCACACGGGCATGAACGTGGCCGGCTTCGACCGGCAGTTGCTGCCTGGCGGGGCCAGCATCAACAACAAGCGCATCCTTGATGCGGTCAGCCGCTTCTGGAAACAGGACATCGGCGAAGTCGTTGCAGGCGGAACGAATCTCGCGCGGAAGATGCGCGAGGACAAGATCCGCGGTGCGATGGTGTTCGGAGAGAATCCCGCCGCATCCGAGGATTACAACGGATTCGTGAACAACCTCGAATTCCTCGTCGTCGCCGACATGTTCCTCACCGAGACCGCCCAGGCCGCGGACGTCTTCCTGCCGCTCGCGGCGTACTGGGAAGGCGAGGGGCATTTCACGAACTGGGCAGGGCAGCGCCAGAAGACCAACGCCATCGGCGAGCCGCTGGCGGGTTTGGGCAACATCGCCATTCTCCGTCGACTGATCGAGATGGAAGGTCTCGCGCCATCGTTCACCGGGTACGAAGACCTGTCGGCCGAGATCATGTCGTTTATCCGGCAGCAGGGGACGGAAGGTCATATCGATATGGCATTTCCGACCGAGGATGGAAAGGCGCATTTCATTCTCTTCTCCTCGCAGGTGCTCCCGACCAGCGCCCGCATTCCGGCCGTGCTGGAAGTCGATGCCCGCATGAACGAGCGACTGTCTCACATCCACGCGTGATCCCGTTGATATAGGTGATTCCGTTGATTCAAACGTGATCCCGATCTTTTTTTCCCTTCATCCGCCCTGGGCCATCCGCCCGGGGCGGATGTGTTTTTCCCCTGGGGCGGTTTGTCCTTTGCACGTCAAGGTCCTATTTTACCTGTCTTGAGTGACGCAACCCGCTACCGCCTGATGGGAGTCGTTCCCGACCGTTCGTACGCAACGCCGAGGTGATTTTCATGAAACCCCGACTGTTCCTCGCCCTCCTGTCCTTCTGTCTCGCACTTCCTCTCCACGCGCAGGAAAACAACACCGATGCGCAGGAAAACACCGCCAGGTTATACGACCCATCCGCCGACGCCGCGCTCGAGCTGCGGGCCGCGATGGCGCAGTCCGCGGCGACAGGCCGGCATATCCTCCTGCAGATCGGCGGAAACTGGTGCAGTTGGTGTCACAAGCTGGATCGGCTTTTCACCACCGACGCGCGTATCGATTCGCTGCTCCAGGCCGATTACATCCCGCTGCGCATCAATTACAGCGAGGAGAACAAGAACGAGCGGATTCTTGGCCGTCTCGAAGGTCCTCAGCGTTTCGGGTTTCCGGTACTCGTCATTCTCGACAGCAGCGGGCGCTTGCTGCACACGCAGGACACCGGGCAGCTCGAGAAGGATGGCGCCCATGATCCGGAGCAGGTGTACCGCATGTTGTATCTCTGGAGACCCGACGCCCTCTTCGAAACGCTGGAGTAGACCACTATGTCAGGAATTTTTGAGCACAATATCCGGCTCAGCCTGCAGGTCATCGGAGGCGGTTTTGAAACCGCGCTCGAGGACATCATCCGGCAGCTGGAGTCGCCTCCCGAGCACGATGGCCGGCGACTGACGGCCTGGGAAATGACGCGCGAGATCGCGGAAGCGATGGGGGAGGGGTTCGCCGGCCTGCCGCCGAACGGTTTCGATTTTGGCTGCTGGCTGTGGGAGACCGCGCCGCTGCATGTCGTGACCATTCCGCATGCCAACAGCATCGGCACGGGTCACGGGTATCGTTACGGCGTCGTGCATCTGCGGAAGATCGCCGCGAAACTCGTCGGAACCTATGTACAGCAGCAGCCACAGAAGGCGCAGAACGCCGTCGAGCTGATCGACATGAGTCTCGATTGGGTCGACGCCCGAAATCTCACGACGTATGCGCTGGTCGATTTCTATGACGCGCATCTGGAGACTGCCGAACACGAACTCCTGGCGCTCACCGCCGCGCAACGTTCGTGGCGAAGGCTGATCCCCATCGGTGTGGCGGCACGACGCATCGGAATGCGGATCAGATCATCGGCTCCCGCGTTCCGCATCCTGCAGCAGTCGGTGGCGCATGTGGACGATCCGCATGTCTACCAGGCCCTGCGTTATGCGTTCCGCATTTCCGGCATGTACGGCGACCAGCACGAACTCATCACGTTCCTGACCACCCTGCAAAGGGACGGCGGCGGCAAGGCAGCCTCACTGCTCTGCGAATTCCTGCGCAATCCACGCCTGCGATGGGAGGGAAGCTCGCGCGAAGAGATGTTGCAACTGCTGCGCCATTGGCGGTCGAGCGAACAGAGCGACACCGGCATCCGCTGCATCGACGAGGCCATCGCCAGGTTGCAGATCGCCACCGACTGATCACTCCTGCTTCTCCACAGCCCCGCCGCTCTCCCACTAAATCAAAAATTTTCAAGAAGAATGTTGCAACTCTTCTCGATGTGGCATATATTCACGCCATATCGTTCAGTCGTAATTCCTTATTAACAAGTACCTGGCTGTTCCGAAAGACGCCGCACCATCGGCCTTCGCGTCTTGCCGTTCGGGATGGGCTGTTTCGTGAAGAAAGAGCACACTATCCTCTTCATCCATCTGGAGCTGCCATGAAACGTTGTTTGTTCCTGCTTGTTGTTGCGTTGCCCCTGTTTTTCGGGACGGCGAACGCCCAGATCACCGTTCAGATCGGACAGAACAGTCCATCGTGGATTATCGGGCCTTTCTACTCCTACTACCCCGATCTGTTTTTCGGGAATCTCGTCCTCGCGTCCGACATGTTTGCCAACGGCGCTCCGGCCGGCGGCGGCAAGATTCGGGCCATCGCATACTATGTTCCCTATACCTATGGACCGAACAATGTCATCCCGGACATGCAGTGGAAGATGGGGCATACGGCAAATACCGTTACCAGCGGCATCGTGCAGTCGACAGACAAGGAGATAGTAAAAACTGACCTTGACTACATGCCCGTCGCGTATCAGTGGAACTACGTGACCTTCGATCAGTCCTTCCACTGGGACGGAGTATCAAACCTCTGGATCGAGGCCTGTTACGACGATCCGAACAACGCGTACTATACACGCAAGTACGGCTACGCATCGGCCACGTATGTCTATCCCGGCTCCAACGCGCAGTTCCAGTACGG
>JAGTUZ010000024.1 GCA_018224415.1 Bacteroidota bacterium
ACCCTGCCGCGATACGGGGATTACCATGTGCTTGTGTATCTGCGTCCGGACGCGGCGATCAAGGGAGCACAGCCGTTTACCCTGACCATCGGTATCGAATAGCCAGGCAGACGGCCTCGCGCTGCGGACACCGACGGACGCGATACGAGTCTTTTTCCCGAAAAAAGAAGGACGGGTATCAGACCCGTCCTTCATTCTGCGCTTCAGCGAAAATCACGCACCAGCCGCGTCGGCCCCGGGCGCACCGGTCGCCCGGCGCTTGCTGCGTTCCATGGATTGCAGCACGAGATACTGTGCGCCGAACTGTTCGAGGTTGCGGATCTCGTCGTCGTACTGGTCGAAATGACGCTCCTCTTCGTCGACCAACGACTCGAAGAGCTTTTTTGTATTGGCGTCGGCGTTTGCCCCGCTTTCGTTCGCCCAGAGATTGTAATCGCGGATGCTGCTCTCCTCCATGCTGCGGGCGAGTTCGAGCATTTCGCGTACCGAATGCAGCTTCTGCACCTCGCCTTCGGCGGCCATCTCCACATCTCCACCAAGGAACAGGATGCGTTCGGCCAGCTTCTCGACATGCATCATCTCCTCGATGGCAGTGCGGCGGAACAGCGAGCTGATCAGTTCGAAGCCCTGATCGTCGGCATGGAAATGGAAATACATATACTGGTGCACGGCCTGCATCTCGTCGGCCACCGCGCGGTTCAGAAGTTCGATGTTTTTCTCGTACATGGCTTTCTCCGGGAAGGTGCTGGTGATGGTTTCGGAAGTCGCGCGACGGATTCCATTCGCCGCAGCATTTCGCTAATTTGATGAATCCCGCGCAGAAGCGCAATGCGGATATGCGGATCTGTTCATCCTCCAACCGGCCGGCTGTGTACTGGCAAGAATGAAACCCCGGAGTGACCGTGTTTTCCTCCCGACTCCCTGACGATCTCGACGAAAATGCCGTTTCCCGCCTGCTCGGGGAACGTAGGAGCTGCGGTCGCCCTGTGATCGACCTCACGCTTTCGAATCCCACGCATGCGGGATTCGATTATCCGATCCCGGAAATCCGCGAGGCCATCGCCCGCGGCGCGGAGCGTGGTTATGATCCGAATCCGCGCGGACTCCCCGCCGCGCGCGAGGCGATCGCGGAATACTATTCCGGGGAGGGGGAGGGGATGGGCGACGGGGAGAGGATCGATGCGAACGCTATTGTCTGCACGACCTCGAGCAGCGAGGCCTACAGCATGCTGTTCAAACTGTTGTGCGAGCCGGGGGACGAAATCTGCATCCCGCATCCCGCATACCCGCTGTTCTCCTGGCTGGCCGCGCTCGACGCCGTGCGCGTTTCTCCATACAACCTGCGTCTCGCGGCAGACGGACGCTGGGGCATCGACATGGCATCTCTCGACATGGCCATAACCGAGCGCACACGCGCGGTCATCGTGGTCAATCCATCGAATCCGGCGGGGAATTACCTGCGGCCGGATGAGTTCGTCCAGCTCGATTCGCTCTGTGCCCGGCGCGGCATCGCCCTGATCACCGACGAGGTGTTCTGGGATTACCCGCTCGAGGCGTCCATCGACGCGGGGAATCTGCGCCGTCGCACGGCTGGGATATCGGGGGAAGCACTCCGTTTTACCATCAACGGACTGAGCAAGCTGCTCGCGCTCCCGCAGATGAAGCTGGGGTGGATGCTGGTCGAGGGACCCGCACGGCTGTGTGAGGAGGCGCTCGCGCGGCTGGACGTCATCGCCGACGCGTATCTCTCGGTGTCCACGCCGGTCATGGCCGCCGCACCCGCGCTGCTCGGACTGCGCGCGGTCATGCAGGAACAGATTCGCGTCC
Source organism: Bacteroidota bacterium (assembly GCA_018224415.1). Lineage (GTDB taxonomy): Bacteria > Bacteroidota > Ignavibacteria > SZUA-365 > SZUA-365 > SZUA-365. The sequence continues at coordinate 1,828 of JAGTUZ010000024.1, forward strand.
GCTGCGCCTCAAATCTCGCGCGCGTCCGTGCGCTGTTTGCACACGATGCCATGGCCAACCGTGAGGGGACAAACCGTACCGGGGCAGCATCACGTGCGACGACCCAGGCAACCCTGCTCTTCCCTGAAGGGGGATGGAGCGCGATGCTCGCACTCCCTGCCGACGTCGATGAAGAAGCGCAGGCCCTGCGCCTGCTCGACGAACACGGCGTGCTTGTGCATCCAGGGTCGCTGTTCGATTTTCCACGGGGGAAATTTCTTGTACTCAGTCTGCTTGTACGACACAGGGATTTCGAAAACGGGACGAAGGAACTGGTTGCATCTCTCGAAAATCCGACGTAGATTTTTTATCCTACGCGTGTCCATCCATTTTCCGTCTCGTGCATCTTACATTGGACGGTCGGAGTTGTTATCCCTCCAGCCGACACCATGTTTTACATATCAGACACATGTACATAGGAGCAATCATGGAAGACACCAACATCCAAACCCCGATCAACCTGCCGCGGCTGGGATCTCCCGCGCCGCAGTTCGAGGCGGTGACCACGCACGGCACCCTGCGGCTCGAGGACTACAAGGGTTCATGGGTTATTCTCTTCTCGCATCCGGCGGACTTCACACCGGTATGCACCACCGAATTCATCGGCTTCGCCGAGATCTATCCGCAGCTCAAGGAAATGAACACCGAGCTGCTCGGCCTGAGCATTGACAGCGTGTACTCGCATATCGCCTGGGTGCGCAACATCAAGGAGAAAATGGGTGTCGACATCCCCTTCCCCGTGATCGCCGACCTGAACAAGGATGTCGCTTCGTTGTACGGCATGGTCATGCCGGGTGAAAGCAACACCGAGACATCGCGCTGTGTCTTCATCATTGACGACAAGCAGATTGTCCGCACCATGATCTACTATCCGCTCACGACCGGCCGCAATATGGACGAAATCCTGCGCGTCATCCAGGCGCTGCAGACCTCTGACGAGCACAGCGTGGCGACCCCGGCCAACTGGCGTCCGGGCGACAAGGTCATCGTGCCGCCGCCGAAAACCGCCGAGGCCGCCGAGGTCCGCGTCGGCGAAGGCCATGAGTGCAAGGACTGGTATTTCTGCAAGAAGTCCCTCTGATCCGCCATGGCATGCATTGAACCAGGAGGTGCGCTGTCCCCCAGCGGCAGGGCCATGCTCGAAAGTCTTGCCACGCCACTGAAGGCCGAGGAAATCGCACAGCGCGCCTCGCAGCCACTGTTCAAGGTGCGCGCAAGCATGCGCGAACTGACCGAGGCCGGTCTCGTCACCCTGCAGGACGATGCCTACGTCATCACCGACGCGGGGAAGGACGCCATCAAGAACTGATCGCGTCGGCGATCACCGAAATGCAGAAGGTCCGTACGTCTGAGGCGTACGGACCTTCTGCATTTATGATCAGAAACGATCGAAGCGCAGGACGTCAGCCATTCTCCTTGGCGATGAGGTTGAGCGCGCTTCCGGCCTTCCACCACGCGATCTGCTGGGCGTTCATCGTGTGGTTGAGCGTGGCGCTGTCGCTCGAGCCGTCGGCATGGTGCAGGATCATGGTCACCGGCGCGCCCGGCGCCAGTGCGTCGACCTTCAGCGTGACGCGGTCATCTTCCTGGATCTTTGCGTAATCCGCGGCGTCGGCGAAGGTCAGCGGCAGCACGCCCTGCTTCTTGAGGTTGGTTTCGTGAATGCGGGCGAAGGACTTGACGATGATGGCCTTGCCGCCGAGATGACGGGGTTCCATCGCTGCGTGTTCGCGGCTCGAACCCTCGCCGTAATTCTCGTCGCCGATGACCACCCAGCCCGTGCCGCTCGCCTTGTAGGCGCGCGCCACATTGGGCACGTCGTCGTACTCGCCGGTGATCTGGTTTTTCACCTTGTTTGCCACACCGTTGTATTCGTTGATGGCACCGATGAACATGTTGTTGGAGATGTTGTCGAGATGTCCGCGGAATCGCAGCCACGGTCCCGCCATCGAGATGTGGTCGGTGGTGCATTTGCCGCGCACCTTGAGCAGCAGGTGCAGGTTGTCGTAGTCGCCCGGCTGCGGCGGGGCGAACGGCGTGAGTAGCTGCAGACGGTTGCTGTCCGGATCGACAACGACTTTGACGTCACTGCCGTCCTCGGCCGGCAGGACGAGGCCCGAGGGATCCGGGCCGAAGCCATGCTCGGGCAGCTCTTCGCCGGTGGGTGGGTCGAGCCGCACTTCCTCGCCGTTTTCGTTGCGCAGTGTCTCCTTGGTGAAGTCAAAGGTCAGCGAACCGGAGAGCGCCATGGCCGCCACGGTTTCGGGACTGGCAACGAAGGCATGCGTGTCGGGATTGCCGTCGTTGCGTCCGGTGAAGTTGCGGTTGAAGGAGGTGAGGATGGAATTCCGGTCGCCCTTCTCCACGTCGTGCCGTTTCCACTGGCCGATGCAAGGACCACAGGCATTCGCAAGCACCATGCCACCGATGCTCTCGAGCAGCGCGAGCTGGCCGTCCCGCTCGATGGTCGCGCGCACCTGCTCCGACCCCGGGGTGATGGTGAACTCCGACTTCGCTCGCAGTCCCTTCGCCTGTGCCTGCCGCGCGATGGCCGCCACGCGGTCGATGTCCTCATAACTCGAATTCGTGCACGAACCGATCAGCGCCACGCGCAATTCCTCCGGCCACCCGTTCTCCCGCACCGCCGCGGCGAACTGTGAAATCGGGAAGGCGCGGTCGGGCGTGAAGGGGCCGTTCACATGCGGTTCGAGTCTGTCGAGATCGATATGGACCACCTGATCGTAATATGACTCCGGATCGGACGCCACCTCGTCGTCGGCGCGAAGATGGGTAGCGACGCCGTCGGCAGCAGTGGCCAGGTCGTTGCGGCCTGTGCTGCGAAGGTAGGCGCCCATCTTGTTGTCATAGGGGAAGAGCGAGGTCGTGGCGCCAATTTCCGCACCCATGTTGCAGATCGTGCCTTTCCCGGTGGCGGAAATGTTGGAGCAGCCGTCTCCGAAGTACTCAACGATCGCCCCGGTGCCGCCCTTGACGGTCAGAATGCCTGCCAGCTTGAGGATGACGTCTTTCGGGGAGGTCCAGCCGCTCATCTTTCCCGTAAGCTTCACGCCGATGAGTTTCGGGAATTTCAGCTCCCAGGCCATGCCGGCCATCACATCCACCGCGTCGGCGCCTCCGACGCCGATGGCGATCATGCCGAGTCCGCCCGCGTTGGGCGTGTGCGAGTCGGTGCCGATCATCATGCCGCCGGGGAACGCGTAGTTCTCGAGCACAACCTGGTGAATGATGCCCGCGCCGGGTTTCCAGAAGCCGATGCCGTATTTTTTCGATACCGATGCGAGGAAGTCGAAGACCTCGCGGTTGACGTCGAGCGAGGAGGCGAGATCCTGTGTCGCGCCGTGCTCGGCGAGGATCAGGTGGTCGCAATGCACGGTCGAGGGCACGGCCACCGTCGGAATGCCGGCGCTCATGAACTGCATGAGTGCCATCTGTGCGGTTGCATCCTGCATGGCCACGCGGTCGGGACCGAAGTCGGCGTAGTCTTTCCCGCGTCCGAGCGGCGCAGAGGGAAATACCCAGAGATGGCTGTACAGCACTTTCTCGGCGAAGGTCAGGGGACGTCCAAGCAGGTTGCGTGCGGCGGCGGTTTTCTCGCCCAAGGCGGCGTAGACGCGCTGGATCATGTCGAAATTCATCGTCATCGTGTTTGTCTCCATTGAAGTTGCGCAAGACTGTCAATATACAAAACGGAGCGGAAAAGAAAGGACAGGCCGTGAGGGACCTGTCCTTGCACTGCCGCGCGGGGGCCGTCGCGGCGGTCGATACCAGGAACTAGCGCGCGTTTTTCCACCACTCGTAATGGGTGGTCTCCAGTTCGTGCGCGCTGGGAACGGGGAAGAACAGCGAATGGCCTTCGTTGTCGAAGAACCAGAAGCCGTGGCGCAGCACACGATAGGAAATACTGTGCAGCACCGAGGAGAGGCTGATGGTCTTGACGGCCTTGTCGTTGTTCTGCTGCAGTTCGATCAGACAGTCGAGCAGACGATAGGGATTGCTCTCGGGAATTGGCGAAACGATAATCTCGCGGTTTTTGCTCCCCGTGAGAAACTCTTCGATATTCAGGTCAATCTGTGTGAAACACACCCGTCCGGCGCCCTTGGCGATGTCGGATGTGATGTACTTGCCAAAGGAACGCTGGTCGAGTCGCGAGGCGATGAGGTTCCGCACCGGTGCGATCTCCTGGAAGATGCGGATCAGTCCCGGGACGTTTTCGGCGGTGTAGTCCGACAGATGCAGTTCCAGCGCCTTGCCGTTGACGGTCACCAGCCACATGCTCTTGATGGCGTCGAGGGACACATGCTCCAGCACGCGGTAGGAAGAAATGAATTTCGTGCGCTTGGGGCTGCCGTCCTCATGCGGCACGGTTTTCTCGAGATACTCGTCGATACGGAAATACGGATCCCGATAATTGAGGTCGATCTCCGCGAATATCACCTTGCCCTGGAAATGCCGTGCGCTGCCGATGGTGTAGTGCTGCGCGAAGGCCGCAGGTTCGAGCTGGGAAGCGACCAGCGCGTTGATCGGGAAGGCGATCATATAAAGGTGTTTCTGATACTCTGCCATGGTCTTTGTATCTCGTGAGGTTCCGGGTAACGTGAACAGGTAATGTAGAGAATCGTATCCGATGCCGCAAGATCAACGTATTTGATTTCCACGAGTTCGCAGCGTGTCGGACGGATGGGGTCCCGGCTGTGCGGACGGGAGCACCCCCTTGACGGCCAGCCGCGCGACGACGCTGTCGCGGGGATCGGGGCCGCGTTCAATGCGCACGCGGTTCGTGTCGGCAGCCACCGGAAGGTGTTCGAGCAAGCCTGCACGTTGCGACTCATAGCGATAGGACCGGCGTGCTGCTTCCGGGAAATGCACGGTCAGTGACAGCTGCGGGTAGCGCTGCATCATGCTGTTGAGATACCGCAGCCGCACGCGGTCGGCTGTAGTAAATGATTCAGTGCTGACCACGTCGAATGCATAGCGGTTCGCGAACCAGTTGAACTGCAGGCTGCTCGCGGGTAGTGACACGCGTCCCGCAATCAATGTGGTGAGGATGTCCTGGGCATCCTCGGTCAGGGGTGTGTCGGAGAGATAGAGGAAGTTGATGGCCGGACTCAGGGTGTCCAGCGTCAGTTCGGCGTTCATGCTCACAATCTCGATGCGGTTGGCCAACGGCATGCTGCGGAGAATTCCCTGTGCCTGGAAGCGCAGATCCACAATGACCTGCGAGAAGGGTCGCGGTCCAAAGCCAGTGCCGTCGTTGGTGGGTATCAACAGGTCGCCCAACGTATTGCCTTCTCCCACATCGCTGAGGGTCTGCACGAGGTCGAGGCGCGTTGGAATGCCCGTACGGTCGGTGACACGTTCCTCGAAACGCCTGATGTCGGCGGATGTGAAGAAACTGTTTGTTGCGACCTGCAGCTTGACTTCAATAATGTCTTCCCGAATGCGCGAGGAGCTGTTGATCAGTGAAGAGCGGTGCTTCACATCGAAATTGCGCGCGACGTCGGTAATGGCCTGCCGCGCCCGGAGTTCGCGTGTGAGCTGGTTGAGCGCCGTCTGCAGCGGGATCATGAGCACGAGAAGAAAGAGTGCAATGACAAAGAATCGCGCGCGCACCGAGCCAGTACGTCCGATCACCTGGCTGAGGCGCAGCTTTTCGAACACGAAGCTGATCAGCGGGTTCGCGAGTTCCTTCTGCTTCCATTTCCGCACGGTCTCCTCGCCGGCAGCACGCGGCATGCCCACGAGAAGGAACACCAGCATCGCGCCGAGGATGTTGGCGAAGAAATTGGCGGTGAACAGCAACGAGCCGCCCTGGATGATTTCCGGTTCCCCGCCGTTGGCGATACCGAAGCCCATGACGGCGATGGGTGGCAGCAGGGTGATGGAGATGATGGCGGCGGGGACAAACTGCACGAAGCGGTTCTTGCGCGAAAGCGTGGCTGCGCCGGCCATGCCTGCCAGCAGTGCCGCGAGGAAGTCGATGACCGTCGGACGCGTACGGCTGGCGATCTCCTGTGTGACCTCGGAGAAGGGGAGCAGGTCCGACAGCAGTCCGGCGATCAGGCCCACAAGCAATACGGTGAGGCCCACCTTGAAAAAGATGCGAATGAGGAGATACAGATCTCCGGAAGCCAGCGAGAGTCCGGCTGCCAGCACCGGAAACATGATAGGCATGATCAGCGCGCCACCGATGATGATCGCGCCCTGGTTGAGGATGAGACCGAGCGTGGTAATGCCCGCGGCCAGTGCCACCTGCACCCAGTACAGTGGTTCGGAAATATGCGCCGAACGATAGGCCTCGAGGTAGCCGCGTTCGCGGTCGCCACGATGGATGCCAAACATGCGTGCCATCCAGTCGGTGAAGGTCTGCGGCGGTCCTTCGTCCTCTTCGTTGTCCTCGTCGGAGAACAGCGCCGCCTCGTAGGCCGGATAGCGTTCGTCGTACACGCTGCTTGATTTTTTCTCACGGATACGTCCCGGCCCGGGCGCCGTGGCCTGCTCCTCGCCGGAATCCTTCTCTTGCTCCTGTGGGGTGGGGTCTGCCGGGGATGCGCTGCCGCCTGTTGTTGTATCCGTCGATATCACGCCTGCAGCCGTGTGTCTGACCGCGGCGGGTGTAGCCGCAGCAGCTGCGTCGGTCGCAGCCGCTGCGTTGGCCGATGACGGGGCAAGAATGCCCGGCAGCCCGTGCTCGTCCTCGCCGGCATAACCGACGCCCAGTGGCTGTTCTTCCGAGCGACGCTCGGCTTTCAACCGTCGTTCGGCGAACAGCACATTGCCGGTCATGAAGAGATTTGTGAGCACGATGACGCCGAAGGCGTACATCGGAAACAGTTCCGTTCCGGGAATCTTTCCGGACTGGAAAGGCAGCAGGGCCATGACAGCGGTGGCAAGTCCGCGTGGCAGCATCGCCATGATGACCTGTAGTTCTCCTTCCGTGAATTCCCTGCCGATGCGGCGGAAACCGATCATGAGCAGGCGCCGCGACACCAGCAGCAGCGCCGTCATGCCGAGAATGAACAAGCCGATGGTCCAGGTCAGTTCGTTGAAATCGAGCAGCAAGCCCAGGTACACAAAGAAGAAGGTGCGAAGCAGAAAGGAGATCTCTTCGGTGATGTTCTTGATGAACTGGTTGAGGATGAACTTGTCGGATTTTATGTCGATGCCGAAGAATTGTCGCATCCTCGCGCTGATGCGGTCGGTCATGACCTGCATATTCTCGAGTACGAGTCCGAACATCAGCACGGCGATGGCCGCGCTGCCATGCAGTTCCTCCACCATGAAATACAGCAGGAAGATGAATCCCAGCGTCAGCATGTACGCCAGCGGTTCCTTGCCCATCCATGCGATCAGTCGCGACCACATCACCCCGGAAATGCTGGCGATCACGAAGGCGACAACGAAGCTGGTCACAAAGCTCATCATCACGCTGCCGATACCCTGTGAGCCAGTGCTGTGGAAATCCACCAGGAGCAGTACCGAGACGATGAGAAGCACGTCGCCGAGCGCCGACTCGAGCTTGATGATGGTCTTGATCTCGTCGCGTACGCTCAGTCCGGACACAACCGGAATGACGATGGCAGGACTGGTCGCGCCCAGAACCGCCGCGAGAATGAGCGCATTGAGCAGGCTCATCTCCATCACGTACACACCAAAGACCGTAACCGCCGCGACACTCAGCAGGAACACGCCCACGGCGAGCACGGTCGCCTTCGGGGCCTGCCGCACCACTGTGCGGATGTCGAGTTCGAGGCCGCCCTCGAACAGGATGATCAGCAGCGCCATCGTGCCGAAGTACGGGGCGATGACAATCAGTGCGTCCGACGCAACCCATCCGGTCACGGGTCCGAGAAACACACCGATGCCCATCAGCAGCAGCACGCTCGGTATTTTCGTGACCTTGAACAGCAGGTTGGCCAGGAAGCCCAGTAGTATGATGCCGCCCATCAGGGCGAAGAAAATGGGGACGTTCATGGGAATTCCGTAGCAATGGAAATGGCTCTCTAAACTAATACGGGTCGCTGGGATAAAAAACAAGAGG
>JAGTUZ010000025.1 GCA_018224415.1 Bacteroidota bacterium
GCGCGCACGGCGGCGATGACCTTGAACAGTCCCTTCGGATGAATGATGCGTTCGACAACCCGCCGCCGTTCCGCCAGCGGGAGTTTGCTGAAACGACCGAAACGGAACGACAGCAGCAGTGGCATATACCACGAATCGATGGCGTCGATCGCGAGGCGGATCTGTTCGAGCGCGGGAGACTGGACGCGGGAGAGATACGTGTCCACCTGCCGCGCGGCGATACGCGGATCAACCGCCACGTCGCCTCCGGTGTCGATCATCGTTTCGATGATCGCAACGAGGCCTTCGAAGTCCTCCTCGTCGAAAAACCGGGGAATGTATTCGCTCATGCCATGTATCCTTTCGCCGGGAAATTCCTGCCGCGGCCGAGACGCCCCGGTTGGTAATAAAAAGAACTCTATAACCGATGTCAGAGACCATATCCGATGATATGGAAAATCAGGGAGCGAGATGGCACGGTCAGAGACCGACACGACGTGTGAACGGACCGGTGAAGGTCCGGCGTGCATTCATCCTGACATGCACCGCCTGCCAGCGCGGAAGACTGTCGGGGTACATTGCACGCAGCCGTTCTGGCGTGATATGATTGACCTGTCCCCAATGCGGCCGCACGTCATGCGCGTGGAGCGCCTGTTCGACATCCTTGAGAATGGACTCGGTCGGCTTGACGTCGCGCAGTCCGATCACTTCGAGCATGCAGGTGTCACGTCCGTGCATCGGCGAAAGCAGCGCCCGCGTGCCCTTGACGAATCGCACCGCCACGGGCACCGTCAGGTACTGCTTGCGTTCGCGCGCCACGCGTTCCGCCGTTTCCATCAGGCTGTCGACCGCAGCGATCCATGTATCCCCGTCCACCGGTACGGCATACTCCGCCGACAGCACGCGGATGTCGTTCGCGTCGCCGATGTGAAATACCTTGAAACTCTGATCGGTGAAATCGTCGTCCACCAGCGCCTCGATCGCGCTGTCGAGCGTATTTTTGATCTTCGAAGGCCAGATGGTGGAAAGCAGCCGTACCCACCAGGCGGAGACATCGAGAACGGCTTTGTACTTGATGTAGATGCTGCGTTCGCGATCGCCCGGGACATCGGTTTCCACGCGCCGCGTGATCAAGCAGCGATTGTCGCCGTCTACGCGGTACGGATTGAGCAGCAATTCGAAATGCTCCCGTGTCAGACGGATTCGTTCTCCGGAAAGGATTTTTTTCGCCTCTCTCCAGGTCGTCAGTTCGCGCGTTTCCTTGAGCAGGAATTTGTCCCGCACTTCGAGCACCACCGAGTAGATGATGCCGAGGCAGCCCATGCCGACCATGGCTGCATGAAACCAGTCATCATCCTGCACCAGTTCGTGTGTTTCGCGATTGGGAAACGCAGCGGCGAAGGCGTCGGGATCGGTGATGCTTTGTCCGGACTTCACCGAGGGTTCGATGCGCCAGACCTTGCCGCCACTCGCGACGATTTCCATGGACCGGATGAAATCACAGAGCGGCAGGAAATCGATGCCCGACCCGTGAGTGGAGGTGGAAGTCACGCCACAGATGGTCTGCCCGTCGTATCCCCCGAGGTTGATCAGCGCAAGCCCGCGCAGATGCAGCGCCGCGTTGAGCGCGCGGATCGTGATGCCGGATTCCACCTGCACGAGATGGCGTTTGGGCACGGGCAGAACCGCGCGCAGCTGGTAGGCGTCGATGTCGAGGATGCGCGTCAGTCCCTGCGGATACACCAGACAGCCCTCGGTCCAGGCGACATCCGACCACGAATGTCCCGACCCCACGGCGCGGACGGGCAATCCCTTCCGCTCCGCCTCCCGCACGATCTCGACGACATCGTCGCGGGTGTCAGGCCAGAAACTCAGTTCCGGTGTGACCGTCTGGTTTCCGGCCCAGTTCTTCCAGGTGGAACGCGTCTCCTTGCGCATGGGCGCAACCTTTCGCATTGCGATGAATCGGGGGGACACTATCAGGGAACGACGCCCTGATAATAACCACAAAAGCGGCGAATGTCAATACTGTACGGATATATTACAACGCGGAGATATGCGGAGGATGAACGAAACCAGTCAAGGGCTGTCCCATGACCGGCACCCGGTTTCGTGTGCGTGCTTGCCGAACGTGGCGAAGGCGAAGTCATGAACCTCCAGGATCCCTCGATCGGCAAGCAGGTGGGGATCGATCGATGAGTGGAATCGCGTTCTACGATGGTTCGCATTTGCTTTGAGTCTTCACGGCCCCTATATTGGTCCGTAAAGTAGGGTCCAATATCGAAGTCCAATATTGAGGATGTCATGATTCAGGCAAAATTCAGCATCGATGAAGCACATCTCATGGTGCTTGAGGAATGTCAGAAGTATGGATTCAAGGATAAAAGCGCCCTTGTCCGCGCGGCGATCGATCTGCTGACAGCGCAGCTCGAACGGCAGCGCCTGCAGGAATCCGCGGCACTGTACGCGGAAGTCTACGAGCAGGATGATGAGAGCAGGGAGTGGATGGAAGCCGACGTAACCGAGTGGCCGAAATGAGCGTGCTGAAACGCGGTACCGTCATCGACATCGACCTCGAGCCGGTCAGGGGATCGGAGACGGGGAAAATCCGTCCCTGCGTGATCGTCACCAACGATACATACAACGAGCGCTTGCCAGTTGTGCAGGTCGTACCGATCACGGGGTGGACCGAAAGAAAATCCGCCATTGTCACGAACGTGGTCATCGATCCGACGGAGGAAAACGGCCTGGATAAACGATCGGTGGCGGATTGCCTGCAAACGCGTCCCATCGATCATCGTCTGCGATTGGTTCGAGTACGAGGTACGTTGGAGGCGGAAACCCTGGCGGAAATCGACCGGGCCCTCACGCGAGTGTTTGCTCTCTAGCGCTCCTACCGCAGTACCGCCATCTTTCTCGTTATCAGATTCCCATCAGCGATCAGGCTGTAAAAGTACACGCCGGAAGGTAATCCGCCGGCATCGAACTGCACGTGATGGGTACCTGCTTCCTCAATGCTGCCGTCAAGCAATCGCTGCACCTCACGCCCGAATGGATCGGTCACGACGAGGCTGACACGTTGAGGCATCCTGAGCGTGTACTGAATAGTTGTTGATGGATTGAAGGGGTTGGGGTAGTTCTGCTCAAGAATGAAGCTGGATCGACTGGGTGGTTGATGTTCCACCCACGACACGCCGCTGGTTGTCGTACGGAGGATAGTTCCGTTCGAGCCAACTGCCAGAAAGACAGACTCCCCGTTGTATCCAACACCATTGAGTGTTTGGTTCGTCCATGCGATATCATCCTTCCAAGTACTCCCTCCGTCCGTTGTGGAAATGATCATCCCTGAACCACCAACGACGACACCCTGATGCTGATCCGCGAACCGAATGGATGTGAGTCCCCAGCTTCCTGACAGAGCGGTGGATCGTACAAGCGTCCAACTCTCACCACCGTCGGTGGTTCGATAGACCAAACCTGATCCAGACGCGAATGCACGCAGGGGGTCAATGTAACAGACGCTTTGAAGGTTGCCTGCCCCCTCGATCTGTTGCACCTTCCAGCGTGCGCCCCCATCATCGGTTCGAATGATTGTGCCGCCGCCAGCGGCCATCCCTGTTCGCTCATCGACAAAGTCGATTGCCTGCAGGTACGCCTGGGTCCCGGAGGTCTGTTTCGTCCACTGCACCCCACCATTAGTGGTGTGTAAAACCGTCCCGTCAACCCCGACCACATACGCTGTTCCTTCATCGATACAGAAGGCGGCCATCATGGACGCAGAGGTACCACTGGATTGCTCCTGCCATGTCATTCCGCCATCGGTTGTCCGTATGATGCATCCGCGATCACCGACCGCAACGGCGAGGATGGAATCCAGGCAATGAACCCCGTTCAACGTGCGACGAATACCGATTGCATGTGATTTCCAGTGATCACCGGCATCGGTGGTCCGCAGTGCCCATCCCCCCCCGCCGACCGCAATGGCATGCGTCTTGCTTCCGAATGAAATGCTCGACAATCGATCAATTCTTCCATACGAAAGGTCTTCCCATTCTTTCCCTCCATCGGTCGTGCGGAGGATGGAAGAAAATCCGGGATTGGACCCGATAATCAGGCCAAGACGAGCGCCTGCGAATGAAATCGCGTGAAGCGAATTGGGACCGGCTTCGGAGGTAATAGTCGTACATATCCAGTCCATCCCGTCATTGTCGCTCCGGAGGATACAGCCTTCACTTCCGGCGCAGATGACCGTTCCGTCGCCATGATAGATAATATCCAACAGGATGCTGCCGAAATCCCCGTCCACCTCCGTCCAGGACATCCCTCCATCCGTTGTTCGCAAAATGGTCTCTCCAACAGCGATCCCCCGATACGGATCTGCGAACGCGACGCTTCGCAGCTGACGGTTCGCCTCGCCCCTCTGTCGCTGCCAGGTCTGCCCCGCATCGCTTGTATGCAGGATGATGCCGCTGTCTCCCACAGCGAACCCATTGTGAGGATCGGTGAAACAGACCTGAAAAAGATCATTGGTCGTCCCACTGGATTGCAGCAGCCACGTCTTCCCGTGATCCTCGGTGCGCATGATTGTCCCCTCCCTGCCGACCGCGGTATATGTAACCGAGTCGAGGGCGCAGATCGCCAGCAGATCACTCGTCGTGCGCTGCGAACGTACCCACGACCATCCTCCGTCCGTCGTTCGCGAGATTCCGCCCCAATCGCCGACTGCGATTCCCCGGTCGGGAGTTGAGAATGCAACCGCGTTGAGCGCCAGCGTTGTTTCACTCGGTCGCCGAGTCCAATGAGCTCCCGCATCCGTCGTCCGGAGGATGCTCCCGTAGCTGCCGACAGCCACCGCGTTCAGGGTATCGAGACAGCAGACGTCAATGAGATTATTCCCCTGTGGCAAGGGATGGACCCACTCCCACGTGTTCTGGGCAAAGCAACCGACATGCAGGAAAACACCAACCACGGCGAAAAGCACAACGGTCGACCCGAGCTTCTTCATGATACCTCCACATTGATGGACTGGTAGTGGAGACACATGGACGGGAAGATGGTTACCAAACGCATTACATAGACGGGCCTTGTCCGCGTGGGGATCGATATTCTGGGATTGCAGCCCGAGCCGAACCCTGCTTGCTCAACACCTTGAATCGGTCCCTCGGTTTACGGAAATCCACACTGTGGTGGGCGGCGGAGGGGAAGTCTCGCGGTGGAATCCTTCTGGAGGAGTGGGCGCTCGCGATTCTTTGTGGATTCAATATCTTCCTCATCCTCTTCTGGCCATGGTGGCAGGCCACAGGAAGGATTCTGGAACGCCAGAGTCCCACGGGTCCACAGCTCTCGCAGCGAATCCGGAGGCTCGATGCTCAACGAGTCGAGCATTGTCCCGTCGTCGGTCCCTGCCCGTCGCTGGAGAAGCCGCGCCCGTCCTGTCGTCCAGTCCCAGAACCATTCGGCATTGATACCGTCCGTGGTCCGGAGTGTGAGCAAGGCGAATTCCGGCGGACGGTCCCAGGACAAATAGGAATAATGCAGCGAATACAGCGGCCAGCTTGAACACTCCCGTAGCTGAACCACAAAGGTACCGCCCTCGGACAGGTCTCCGGGATTCAGGGAAGCGGGGAGATGATAGCAGTTACCACCGTACCCGAGATAGACAGACAGATCGCTGTAGGACACCGTGGAATCAATAGAAATGTACAGTGAGCCGCCGCGCACCTCGATGGACGGATCTTGCGGAA
>JAGTUZ010000026.1 GCA_018224415.1 Bacteroidota bacterium
ACGCCGCCAGCCCGGTACGGAAAAGGTCTCACGTCGCGGTGTGAGTCCATGTCGTCGCAGCTCCTCCTCGAGGATCTGCATGCCCCGTTCGTTTTCCACCGAACCGATCCAACGACCGCCGGCCTCGTCGCTGAGGCGCCGCAGCACGTCGTATCCGGCATTGTCGAGAAAGGCGCTCCCGGCAAGTCGCTGGTGCATGTCGGGGGAGGAGGCCGGGCGCGGTGCGGAGTGATCGCCTGACAGCTGCGCGACCGTGTGGCCGGTGGGTGCCAGAACGAGAACGAGTACGAGAACGAGCACGAAGACGGAGCATATTCTGGAAATCAGCATCTGGTTATCCTGAAAAGAGAGCGGTGAGATGTTTCCGTTGCGTTACGATGCGCCACCGACGGCGGTGGTTTTCAATTTTCCGCCCATCCATCGACGGGCGACGAACAGCGCCACGGGACTGGCCATGGCAATCAGTCCATAGAGCAGCCAGAGGGTGGTTGTGTCCTGCGGTCCTGACTCGGGGACGTAATGCGCGAGCATGCTTCCGGAGTACAGGCTGGTGAGCAGTTTTGTGAGAAACCACGGGAACTGCGCGATGCCCATGTACTGGCCGGTTTTTCCTTCGGGTGCGAGTTCCGCGGCAAGTTGCAGGAAACGCGGCTGCCACATGGCTTCGCCGACGGACATGAGGAGGATGTAGGTCATGAGCAGGCCGACATGCGGACCGATGGCAAGCAGGAAGGTCGGTGCCGCCATCACTGCCGTGCCGATGATCATCATCTTGTAGACGTCGACCCTGCTGGTCAGCGCTGCCGCCAGAGGCGTGAGGATGAAAATCAACAGGGGATTGAGGTTGACAAACAGCTCCATGTTTGCGCTCACCCATGGTGCGAAGGAGCGGTCGACGTACTGCGGCAGCGTCAGCCATTGATGGGCGAACAGCGTCTGCACCGGGATCAAAACGAAAATGAAGAAGGAGAAGCGCACGTCGCGCAGGGGATGCTCCCGGAGCCAGCGTCCGAGCTGGAACGGTTCCCTACGACGCTCGCGCTCGGCGGTCTGTGCCTTCTCGTCCACTCCCTGGCCGTCCCTTCGCGCCTTCATCACACTGTGCCTGGTAGTGATCACGAGGATGAGCAGGACGCTCAGCGCCGTAAGCGCGGTGTATACCCAATAGATGCCGCTGATGCCGAAGGTCCCGCGGATGGGTGGGGAGAGGATGCCGGAGAGAAAGGCGCCAAGGTTCATCACCGCGTAGAGCGCAGCATATCCCATTGCGGCGGTTTTTGGTGTCGTGAACTGCTTCACGGCGAGGTAGGCCGCGGGCTGGTACATCCCGTATCCCAGCACAACGAGCAGCAGCCCGCCAATCGAGGCAAGAAACACCGGGGACCACATCCCCCCGCCGCCGAGCATGTCGCCGCCCGCGAGCAGGATGCGTCCGCCGAACATAAGCAGAAGGGCGAGCGTGAGCGCGGAGCGCACACCCCAGCGGTCGGCGAGTTCGCCGAAGAAGAACATCGCCAGGGTGATTCCGCCGGTGAAGGCCCCGACGATCCAGCCCGCCTGCGCGTCATCAAGTCCGACGACGCGGTTGAAATAAATGGCGAGCAGCGTCAGGATGCCGAAATAGGATAGTCCCTCGAGGAAATACGTGAGATTGACGCCCCACAGCGCGCGAGGCGCGCGGGCGAATGCGACAAACGGGACGAGCAATTCCTTGAGAGGATGGACCTTGGGTGTGTTCTGTCGGTCTGTCATGTGATCATACGAATGTGTGGATAGGCGACTCCGGACTCCCGCAGACAATATACGAAGGCGTCTTCATTTGAGAGGACGGAATTGCCGGCAAATGGAATGGCATTGTATCTTCGTCACGGCATCAATATTTTACCAGTGTCAATTCAACAAAAGGAGAAGCCATGAAACGTATTGCCGTCTTTCTCGGTCTGCTGCTGCTCGTCGCTGCCTGTTCGGAAGAAGATCCCAGCATTCGGGTTCGCAACGACCTTGAAGTGAAGGCCAATGTACAGATCAAACCCGGTGTCGGAAACACCATCAACATCAATGATGTCGCGGGTGGGACCATCAGTCCTGAATTCAACGTGCTGGAAGGAAAATGGACGGCCGCGGCCAGCATTCAGACAGGAAGCGACACTCCCGAAATAGTATTTGACGTGAAGAACGACTACCGGTACACTGTGGTGATTGTCAACACGGATCCACCCGTTCTGCAGGTACAGTCAGAGCAAAAGTGAAATTCTTGGGGGATCAATTTCCACACTGAGATTCAGAAAAAGAAGTCCGGCCCCGCGCCGGACTTTGTGTTATGAGACCGGAATCCAGTACGAAATCTTGAGGGCGATGAAATCGTCGCCACGGCTGTCGAAGGACCGAAAAAGATCGTCTGGTCCGATAAGCATACGGTTGCGCTCGTATCCCGAGCGATTCTGCGACCATACCAGAAAGAGCGTGCTTCCGCGCACCCATTCCCAGCGGAGGACGATGTTGCTGCGAAAGGAGAGGATGTGGAAATCAACGTCCGGGAGCCCGAAACTCCCGTGTTCGTCGGTGACTTCATAGGTCCCTGTCGCCTCGTCATAACGGATGCTGCTCTCCGAATCCGCGCCGAAGAGCCGAAGCTGATCGCTTTCCGCTGCGGAGAGTTTGCCGAACGCAGAGTAGGCCCCGCTGGCAGCGAACGGCTCGGCATAACATTCAAGCGAAAGATCAGGGCTGAAGGCGTAATTGAGGCGGAAGCGGGCGGAAAGGGTCCCCTGGTCGATCGTCGCGAAGATGTAGCGACTGCCGAAGGTCGCCACGCCGCCACCTGGGATCGTGGCGACATACTGTCGGGTGTTGACACTGCGGATGAAGCTGGGTTCGATCGAGAGTTCGAAACGTCCGCTTGTGCGCAGACCAACCCATGCGCCTGTTCCCCAGTTCCATGATCCGAGCGCGTCGGTGAAACGCGTCCCCCACACATTCCAGCGCAGGTCTTCTGCATAGCTGTTGTTGAGCCGGGCATAGACGTTCCAGCCGTTGCCGCTGCGCATCAGCGGACCACCTCGTGTAAGGTGGTCGTTGAGCGCAGCGGTACCGAAGTCGAATTCCAGCTCTGCCTGGTAGAAATTGCGAAGCGTCGCGTTCAGGTCGAAACCGACGTTTGTGTACTGCCGCACCAGGCCGAAATTCCATCCTGTCGATGTGCTGGCCTCGACGCGGTAGCTGTGCAGCAGGGTACTGGGTGTGTTTTCACGGTAGGCAAGTTTGACGTATCCGTCGATGTCGTCGGCCGTGCGCAGGATGCCCGCGTCGTTGATTTCGAAGCCGGGAGATTCAGCCGAGATTCCCGCGCCCCAGAGCCAGTGTTCGCCACCGTTCTTTGCGAAATTCAGCCCGAAGGTATAGCCCGCGAGCGATTCACTCTCGGGGTCATATTCGACATAGTCCGCGTCGGGTCGTTGATAGTAACGCGCGCTGCTGCGCTGCAGCAGCGATATGGCGTCTGTGCTGCCGGCGACATGGCTGAAACCCGTGTATCCGGTGAGTTCGTATGTCGCCTTGTCGAAACGCAGCCGCCAGTCGAGTCCGCCGCTGACCGCCTGCCGCGTGAGGCGCGCTTCGGCCTGCGGTGTACCGAGGTCGCGTTTGACGCCGGTGATACTGGCACCCAGTGTCGAGGATTCCACGCCGAACTCCTGCTGCACGCGCATGGCCCCGTACCCGGTGAGCGGCTCGATCATCGCCTCCGAGAATCCCGTGACAGGGTCGTACGTGTCTACGAACTCGCGTTCGGTCAACGCGGTGAGGGCCGCGATCGAAAGTCCTGAACGCAGGCGCCCGGAGATCTTCGCCGCACCGAGGATGTTTGTGTTGGAAGGTTGCTCGGCGTAGGCTGCATCGGGGGAAAGTTTTGGCGGGGCACCGATGCGGCGCGAATAAAAATACTCCGGACCTTCGCCGGTGAGCAGCCGGCTTCCTTCGATGAAAAACGGACGTCGTTCCGCATAGTAGGTCTCGTACGCCGAGAGGTTGACTTCCGCAGGATCCGCCTCGACCTGTCCGAAATCCGGATTCACCGTGGCGTCGAGCGTGAGATTCGGCCCGAGTCCCATTTTCATATCGAGGCCCGTTCCAGCGCGCCAGGCAATCCTGTTATGAAACGGATCGCCTACGCTGCCGGTGCGGGATATCGTGACGTCGGCCACGCTGTAGGGCGTGATTTCGATGCGCGAGGACGGTGCGATGTCGCGGATTCCCGACAGACTGCCGAAACGTGAACTCCAGCCGGTCTCGTTTTTCGGGATGAGTACCCAGTACACATCCTCGTTGCGCGAAGGGATGAAACGGTTCATGTTCAGTCCCCACAGCTGCAGTTCGCGAGCGTTGAAACGAAGCTGGGAAAACGGGATGCGCATTTCCGCCACCCATGCTGTATCCCCGCGCGTGACCTTCGCCTCCCATACCGGGTCATACGAATAGTCGCGGTTGAATTCCTGGTCCACCGGGTGATAGTAATCCAACCGGACACCGTCGGCGGTGATACCGAAGGTGTAGGCAGTGCGGTTGTCGTTGTAGGAGTCAAATGAAAGAATCAGGCGCTCGGAATTCCCCGCGTTGTCGCGCCGGCTCAACGTCGAAACGATTTCCGCCGGATCATCCACCGACATCACCGCGCCAATGTACAGGGCATCGTCGTCGTAGCAGAAGCGGACCTGCGTTCCGAGGGTTGCGGGCGTTCCTTCGAGTGGCTCCTTCTGCAGGAAGCCTCCCGTCGGCGCGCAGCGCTGCCAGACCGCATCATCCAGCCGGCCGTCGATCAGGGGGGGATCCGTCTCGCATGGCAACGCCTCTACCATGCGCCCGGTGCCGCGCGCTCCTGCCGGTTTCGTTTCCTGTGTCCATGCCTGGAGCGGCAGAAGGATGGAAAGCAAAAGCGCGAAGGCCATATAGTGTGAGATGGAGCGGATCTGACTTGAACACGAAATCACGACAGCCTGTCGTTGGGATAGAAATACCTTCTTTAGTTGGGGAAAGATACAATATTCACAGACATTTTTCATCGGTGTTCGCATGAAATCTGCCGCGTTGAGGGAATCGGAGTTGGAAGGTACGTCCGGATTCAGTAACATTGACCCCGAGTATAACAATCGCAGTTCATGTCCATGGTGGTAGCGTCCTGCCTTGACCGTGATCCATCCTGCCTTATCGTGGGTGCCGGCATAACCGGCCTGATGGCGGCGCGCGAGCTTCGCCGCTTGGGGATACAGGTCCTCGTGCTCGACAAGGCCCGCGGTGTCGGCGGTCGCATGGCCACGCGTCGTTTCGACGGCGGTGTCTTCGATCACGGCACGCAGTACTTCGCTCCGTCCAGCGCGTGGTTCCAGTCGCGCATCGCCGAATGGATCGACGGCGGCGTCACGAAGGAGTGGTTTCGCGTTCGCAGTTACGAAATGGATGAGCGCTTTCTCTCCGCGGCACGCTACTGCGGGTATCCCGCAATGACAAGCATTCCCAAGCTGCTCGCAGAAGGGGTTCCCGTGCACACCGGCGAGCGTGTGACGCGCCTCGACGTCGTGGACGGCTGCTGGCGGGCGACCACCGAAGCAGACACGACGTATTCCGCCCGAAGTTGTCTGCTTACTCCCCCGGTTCCCCAGGTCCTTGAACTGTTGGAGGCGTCGGGTGTGGCGTTGGACGACGAGCTGGAAGAAACGCTGACAGACCTCGTCTACGAACCCTGCATCACTCTGATGGTTGTGTGCGAGAATACGCCGATGATGCCTGAAAACGGTATCCTCGAGTTTGAGCGTGGCGACATTCGACGCATTACAGACAACCAGCGCAAGGGCATCTCGCGCGAGGCCGCGGCGGTGACCATTCACGCGACCGGGGCGTTCAGCGCAGCGCATTTTGCCGATGATGACGAAACCCTCGCACGGTATCTGCTCGACGAAGCCCTGCCGATCATCCGCTGTGGCGCGGTGTCCTGGCAGTTGCACCGCTGGCGCTACAGCCAGATACTGACTCCCCATCCCGAACCCTATCTTCATATTTCAGAAACACCACCGCTGGCTGTGGCAGGTGACGCGTTTGGCATTAACGGCGTCGAAGGCGCGGCCCGCTCAGGTATGGAGGCGGCACGGATGATGCTTCGCCATCTCCAGTGAGCCGGTCATGACGGAAGAAACGCTTCTCAAGGTCGACGACGTGTTTTTCCTGGTGCAGATCTTCTGCACGTTCGCGATGACAGGCCTTATCTGGTTTGTGCAGATCGTGCATTACCCGTTGATGCGAAAAGTGGGGAAGGGGCGGTTCGTCCGCTACGCGCAGACCCATTTCGTTCTCACCGCCTTCGTCGTCGGTCCTCTGATGCTGCTCGAGGCCGTCGCCGTGGTCTACGGACTTCTGCAACCCACACCGTGGATCACCGACGATGCGGCACTGCTCGGTGCAGTTCTCCTGCTCGTGATCTGGATCAGCACCTTCGCCATCCATCTTCCCCAGCACCGTCGCCTCGAACGCGAGTTCGAGGCCCGGGCCTACCGTCGCCTGCTCTTCAACAACTGGATACGCTGCTACGCCTGGAGTTTCCGCTCCATCGTCCTTGTTTTCAGCATGCTGAAGGCGTTCACCAGATAATGAAAAATGACAGATGAAAGATGACAGACGACGACCCTCGGTCATTTGTCATCTGTCATCTGTCATTCATCATTGACATTCAGCCTTCCGGGAAGTATTCTACAAATCTGAACTGATTTTGCAAACATCGAGAATATCCGTCATGAGCCTCACCCCGATCACTGATTTCATGAAGCACCATTACCGCCATTTCAACGCTGCCGCCATGATGGATGCGGCGAAAGGATACGTGAAACTGCTCGACGAGGGCGGAGGCATGATGGTGACGCTGGCGGGGGCGATGAGCACGGCCGAGTTGGGGCTCTCGCTTGCCGAGATGATACGGCAGGACAAGGTGCAGGCCATCACCTGCACGGGCGCGAATCTGGAGGAAGATGTCTTCAATCTTGTAGCGCATGACTATTACGAGCGTGTGCCGCAGTACCGCGACCTGACGCCGGAGATGGAGCAAGCCCTGCTCGATCGGCACATGAACCGCGTTACCGACACCTGCATTCCCGAAGAGGAGGCCATGCGCCGCATCGAACACAGCATTCTCGAGCTGTGGACGGACATGGACGCGAAGGGTGAGCGGCTGTTCCCGCATGAATTTTTCTATCGTCTGCTGCTGGAGGGACGACTCGAGCAGCATTACATGATCGATCCGAAAAACAGCTGGCTGCTGGCGGCCGCGCAGAAAAACCTGCCGATGTTCGTGCCGGGATGGGAAGACAGCACACTCGGCAATATCTACGCCGCGCATTGCATCGAGGGCGACATCAGCAACGTGCATACCGTCCGCAGCGGGATCGAATACATGCAACGCCTTGCGGAATGGTACACCGCCTTCACCGCCGAGCGGCCACTGGGGTTTTTCCAGATCGGCGGCGGCATCGCAGGCGATTTCCCGATCTGTGTCGTGCCCATGCTGCATCAGGACCTCGGCCGCACAAATGTCCCGCTCTGGGCCTATTTCTGTCAGATCAGCGATTCGACCACCAGCTACGGTTCTTATTCCGGCGCCGTCCCCAACGAAAAAATCACCTGGGGAAAGCTCGGCATCGATACGCCCAAATACATCATCGAATCCGACGCCTCCATCGTCGCCCCCTTGATGTTCGCCTATATCCTCGGCTGGTGATTCAGGCAGGAGAAGGCAGAAGGCAGAAGGGAGACCCGCGCACCAGCGCGGGCAGCTGAACCCTCGGTGGTTGCCACCCGCGCTGGTGCGCGGGGGTCCCTTCGCCCCGCGCCGCGAAGCGGCGCTACCGCTTGGAAGTGATGAACATTTCGAGTATTTTTGTCTTAAATACGCGCCGCCGACCCCGGCCGCGGTTCGCGCAGAGAACGTTTCCAAGTTGGAATGAAGTATACAGCACCTTCCGCCGCTCGCCTGACCGGCCCCTCCGATGACACTCCCCATCCTTCCTCCCTGCACACGATGCAGAACTACAGCTATATACGAATGAAGAACTTCAGCACTATTCAGGAGAATTCCCATGGCCAAAATCCGCGGTGATGTCAAAATAGACATAGAGCAATGCAAGGGATGCGAACTCTGTGTTGTCGCATGTCCGCAGGAAGCCCTGGCACTCTCGAAGGAGATCAACAAACAGGGCTATCATTACGCCGTTCTGATCGAGGACGTCTGCACCGGCTGCACGAATTGTTCGCTGGTCTGTCCCGACGCGGTTATTACCGTATACCGCGAGGACAAGAAAACCGGGCAGAAGATCCCCGTCGCCGAGCTTCGCAACGTGACCGGCGACATCAAGATTACCGTCGGCGCCGACGAAGACGCCGAGGGCTGAGCGGCACGTCGCTACACTGAACTTTCCGTATTGAGATTATCCGACCAAAGGAGCGTATTGTATGGGTGAATTACGACTCATGAAGGGGAACGAAGCGATGGCGGAAGCCGCGATTCGCGCCGGGATGGACGCCTATTTCGGCTATCCCATCACCCCACAGTCCGAAGTACTCGAGTACCTGACCCGCGAAGCCTACAACCGCACGCAGTGTGCCATTCTCCAGGCCGAGAGTGAAGTGGCCTCGATCAACATGGTGTACGGCGCTGCAGGCGCCGGTGCGCGTGTGATGACGTCCTCGTCCAGTCCCGGTATCAGTCTGATGCAGGAAGGCATTTCCTACATCGCGGGCGCCGAACTGCCGTGCCTGCTGGTGAACATCAACCGCGGCGGTCCGGGCCTCGGCACCATCCAGCCCTCGCAGGGCGATTACTTTCAGTCCGTCAAGGGCGGCGGTCACGGTGATTACCGCCTGATCGTCCTCGCCCCGGCAACGGTGCAGGAAATGGCCGACTTCGTGCAGGATGGCTGGGATCTCGCGGACAAATACCGCAATCCCGTGCTGATCCTTGCGGACGGTGCATTGGGACAGATGATGGAGAAAGTGGAACTGCGCGAACAGCTCGATCGCAGCAAGCGACCGATTCCGGCGTGGGCCACAACCGGCAAGACCAGGAATCGCGAGCACAACGTGATTACCTCGCTGTTCATCCAGCCCGAGGAGATGGAACAGGTAAACCTGCGGTTGCAGGAGAAATACAAGCTGATCGAACAGAATGAAATCAGGGTTCAGGAAATAAATACCGACGACGCCGATTTTATCATCGTCGCCTACGGACTGTCCGCACGCATCGGACGCAAGGTCATGGAGCTGCTGCGCGGCGAGGGACACAAGGTCGGTCTCATCCGTCCGATTACCCTGTGGCCGTATCCATCTGAAACCATCGCGAAAGCCGCCGAGCACGTCAAGGGGTTCCTTTCTCTCGAAATGAATGCCGGCCAGATGGTCGAGGATGTTCGCCTCGCCGTGAACGGACGCTGTCCGGTCGGCCACTACGGCCGCATGGGCGGCATCATCCCCTCGCCGGAAGAGGTGGTCGATGTGATCAAGGACATGTATTCGAAGATCAATCATTGAGGCATACATGGAAAAGAGCATTCAGGAAATCGAACATCACTACGACGAGATGAACATCGTCTGTGAACGCCCGGCCACACTGCTGGATGCGCGCATGCACTACTGCCCGGGCTGCGGCCACGGCGTGGCGCATCGCATCATCATGGAGGTGGTGGACGAACTCGGCATCCAGGAGCAGACCGTGGGCGTCGCTCCCGTCGGCTGTTCCGTATTTGCCTATCACTATATGAACATCGACATGCAGGAGGCCGCGCACGGCCGCGCCACCGCCGTGGCAACGGGCATCAAGCGCTGCTATCCCGACAAGTATGTGTTCACCTACCAGGGTGACGGCGACCTTGCGGCGATCGGCACTGCCGAGACCATTCACAGCGTCAACCGTGGCGAGAACATGCTGATCGTGTTCATCAACAACGCCATCTACGGCATGACCGGTGGACAAATGGCACCGACCACACTGATCAACCAGAAGACCTCGACCACGCCCTACGGTCGCCAGCAGGAGGTCATGGGCAACCCGCTGAAGATCACCGAAATGCTGGCGATGCTGCCGGGGGCGTTTTATGTCACCCGCCAGGCGGTGAACACGCCGGTAAACGTGCGTCGTGCGAAGAAAGCCATCCTCAATGGCTTCAACTGGCAAAAGCTCAACAAGGGCACCTGTTTCGTCGAGATCGTCAGCAACTGTCCGACCAACTGGGGCATGAAGCCGGTCGAGTCCAACAAATGGCTCGAGGAAAATTTGCTGCCGTTTTTCCCGCTCGGAGACATTAAAGTACCGTCAAAGGAGGACATTGAACATGCTTGAGGAAGTGATTTTCGCCGGCTTCGGCGGCCAGGGCGTGCTGTCGATGGGCCAGGTGCTCGCATATTCGGGCATGATCGAAAACCGAGAAGTATGCTGGATGCCCTCCTACGGCCCGGAAATGCGCGGTGGTACGGCCAACTGCATTGTGACCGTGAGCGACAGTGATATCAGCAGCCCGATCATCGGAAGGTTCGACACCGTCGTCGCGCTCAACCAGCCTTCGCTCGACAAGTTCGAGCACGCGGTCAAATCCGGTGGCACGCTGATTTACGACAGCACCAATATCATCGATCCGCCGACACGCACGGACATCGACATCGTCCCCATCCCAGCTTCCGAGGAAGCTGTCAAGATGAAAAATTCAAAAATCATGAACATGATCGTGCTAGGCGCCTTCCTGGCCAAACGCAAGGCCGTGAAAGTCGAGACCGTACTCGATGCGTTGCGCAAGGTGCTGCCCGAGCGGCATCACCACCTGATCCCCCTCAACGAACAGGCCCTGCTCCGCGGCGCCGAGCTCGCGGAAGCCAGCGTCCCCGTCGCCTGACCACTGCCAAGGCGCAACAGCCAAGGAATCTCTGGAAAGCGGGGCCCCCGGTTCCGCTTTCTTCATTGGTCCTCAGATCTCCGGTCAGCGGTTTTGTCATTGCGTCCGATGCCGGGTTTCGGTATTCTTTACCGATAATGCGGCACAGGAAGCGACAGCCGTAACTTGCGACAGACTAAAGTGTTGTTCCCATATGCTCAGATTCATTCTCGCGGCAGTCCTTGTATTGGTTTTCTCCCCGCATGCAGGCGCGCAGGTGCTGCGCGTTGACGCGATGGAGAAGTCCTTCGGGGAAATGCGTCCGCTGGATCGACAGCACCTGACATTCGTGTTGTACAACGAGGCTTCGGATACGCTGCATCTCGACGCGCCGCGTCCGAGTTGCGGATGCACGGCGTCCATGCTCGATCACAGCATCCTGGCGCCGGGAGACAGCGCGACCGTGTCGGTCGAATTCCACGCCACACCCGGCATGATCGGGAGTGTCAATAAAAGCGTGAGTATGTATGGCCGTGTCGGTTTGTCTCACAGCCGTCTGGCGGTGCTGCGTGTACACGCGGAGATCGTGACCGACCTGAAGTACGAGCCGGGAGCACTGCGATTCAGTGCGGTGGCCGGCGACACGGTCCGCCTGGACGTGACACTGCGCTCCAACACCGATCACCCCGTGCGGTTGGAAAATATCACTGCGGCGCTGACCGCCTATATCGACACGACGGAAGGGAACACTTATCATGTGGACCGCATAGAAGCCCAGGCCTTCTCCGACCTGCGTATCGATCTCGCACATGACGTCGTCGAAGTCGGAGACTCGACCAGGCTTCTCATCACCTTGTATCCGAAACAGAAAGGACAAATCAACGGGAGCATCCAGGTCCCGTTGCGCGATACGGTGCTGCGCATCCCCGTCATCGGCGCCGTACTCCGCCAGCGTGAATAGGGGGCGGAAAGGCGGAAAGGCGGAGAGGCGGAGAGGCAAGATGAGCTCCGACGATCAATATCCGACTTCCTGCATCCTGCGTCCTGCATGAGGGCGATACGCTGGAATCCGACACTGATTATTCGTACATTTCAAAGATAAATACACACGGAGATTTTTTCACATGAAACATTCAGTGACTTCTGTACTCGTGATAATCCTTGCCGTTGGCATGACAACTGTCGTGAAGGCGCAGTCCGAAGAGCAAGAAAGCCCCTACGCACAGTGCTTTGGCATCGTTGGTACGTCCGATTACTATTTCGGGGAGATCGGTCAGACCGAGACCGTCGAGCATGCGTTTGTTTTCAAGAACAACTGCGACCAGACCGTCGAGATCGGTTCCGTGCGCGCAAGCTGTGGTTGCACGGCCGCGGTGCTGAGCGATCACACCGTGCCCGCGGGTGGCGAGGCGAAGATCCAGGTCAAGTTCACGCCACCGCGCGGTTCGCGCGGCAAGGTCACCAAGACCGTGAGCCTGTACATGAAGGACGAGCAGAAACCGCATACAATCATCCGTTTTTCCGCGAAGATCCAGACCAATCTCGAGATCCAGCCACAGTACATCCAGCTGCTTGGCGCCGAGGTGGGGAAGGCGATCACAGGAGCGGCAACAATCAAGAATTCGTCCGACAAGCCGATCACGGTCGACGGCATCTCCATCAACATGACCAGCTATGCCGACACGACCAACGATGGCCGAACGGTCGCCTTGCCGCTGGACGGCGCGACGGTCACGCCCGCGCGGCTTGAACTCGCTCCCGGGCAGTCCGGTGACATCACCGTGACGCTCGTGCCCCGTTACAAGGGCCAGGTCAACGGTGCCGTGCGCATTGCCGCCGGAAGCGACGAGGGCATCATCCAGGTGTTCGGCGTCGTACGCGACGGGGTGGAGGCCTCGTTCCGCAAGGCAGGCAGCGAGAGCGGCAAGGTCATGCTCGACGGCAGCAAGTAACAGACCGCACACAGGTATCAAAGTCGAACAGAAACCGGAGAAGGAATGAAACGCGTCATCCCCGAATACACATCGCTCGAAGACATCATCCAGGACGCCATCGACAAGGAAAAGGACGCCTTCCGCTTCTATACCGAGGCCGCCGCGATGACAGAGACCGAAGACGTACGTCTCTTCCTGCTCGACATGGCCGCGATGGAAA
Organism: Bacteroidota bacterium; assembly: GCA_018224415.1. Lineage (GTDB taxonomy): Bacteria > Bacteroidota > Ignavibacteria > SZUA-365 > SZUA-365 > SZUA-365. The sequence goes on from JAGTUZ010000026.1 coordinate 13,050, forward strand.
AAGAACACGCCGAAATGCTCGCGCGCAAGCTCGAATCCATCAAATCCGACATGACGGTCATGGATGGCATTCTCTCCAGCTTCAACGACGAGCCCGAGCCGGATAAGGGGGCGTAAGCGCCCGCCATGATAGACAGGGGGCGCAAGCACCCGCGATGATATGAGACGCCCCGCGGAAACAATACCGCGGGGCGTTTTCTTTGACGCGCGCGTCCTGCACTTTGAAAGAACACCCCATCATCGTATCTTACATGCTTGAAATTATCGCCCCCACGGAGAGATGCCAGAGTGGTTGAATGGGGCGGTCTCGAAAACCGTTGAGCCCTTCGGGGTTCCCTGGGTTCGAATCCCAGTCTCTCCGCACCCCTTCCGACAGACCCCGTCCTCACCCGATGGGGTCTGTTATATTTTAGAGGCGTACCGAGAAACTCAGCACGGATAACACAATGTCTGCCGTTGCCGTGTTTATTAGCGGATATCTGAAATCAGCAATGTCGATAAATGCGCTCCTATGCCGGGGTTGTTGGCGGACGGCAATAAGGCGTCTCTCCAGAAGTACTTGTCAATTGCTTCTGAGTTACCCATGACTTAATATGTTGCCCAGGGTAGGGAGATTCTGAAATCTCAAGTGACAATAGAGGACGAGCTCATGAGTGATTATCACGAACCTGTAAGCGAAATGGATGAGAAAACTCGATCCCTGACACGTGCTCTCAACAGCCTCAAAGAGGAGATTGAAGCAGTGGACTGGTACAACCAGCGGCTTAGCCTTGAAAAGGACAACTCGCTGAAGGAGATACTCTCCCACAACATGATCGAGGAAATCGAACATGCCTGCATGACGCTTGAGTGGCTGCGCAGAAACATGGATGGCTGGAATGACCATCTCAAGACGTTCCTTTTCTCGGAAGAGGAATGACCCGCGGGTCCACTCGCACCTCGGAGTGATCATCGACGTCCTGAAGGCACGACCGGACAGCCAGGAGAACTTCTGAACGTTCTCCTGCGCATGTCCATCCCCGGGAAGGAGGGGGGAGGGTGGTCGACCGCTGCATGACGATCCGGGAGTCGATCGGGAAGCAGCCGTCGGTTCGATCTACTGCGTTCAAGATGATGGTTGCGATCGCAGTGCGCCATCCGGAACTGAAAAGGGAACTGCTCTTTCTGACAGAGCCGCACTACACTGACTCCCTTTCGGCAGTCATATGCACATCCAGGCACAGAATGAGGAAATCGCTGGTCTGAAGGACTTCGTCATCAGGCCACGTTTCCGGAAATCCACACTACGGCCGGCAATGGGACGACCGTACGCCGTGTGTGAATAGTGTAATAAACACTTTTAATGTTGTAACACATTCCTGTTCGGTATTGTGCACCTTGTACATGAGACCTGAAGTCCGTGAGTCGTTTCCGCCATGCGCGCGAATATCGATCGACGGATCCAACACGGACGATGTATAACACTCGGTCGAACAGGAATGGAATGCTCAATGCACAAGCACGATGCAGAAGGAATATATATCAATTATGGCAATCATAGAGATGAAGAAAGCTACGGCGGTGATCACCGTCGAGATTATTGAATACGAACCACACTCCGTGGTAAGCAAGACCATCATCAACAAAACAACCGGCAAGGTCAATGTCATGTCGTTTGATGCCGGAGAAACGCTTGTCGAGAAAACGATGCCGTTTGACTCATTTGTCCAGATCATCGATGGAAAGGCGGAAATACTCATCGCAGATGTTTCGCATCTTCTCAATACCGGTGAGTCCATCATCATTCCTGCACATACAGCAAGCATTGTCCGGGCAAATGAACGATTCAAAATGATTCTCACAGTAATCCAGAGCGGGTATGAGAGATGAGGATTCGTCCTCTGCGTGTCTGGTGATAATGAATGACGGGATTCTTGTTCGGGGCCGGCGGGATCCAGAATATTCATAGAGCGAAATAATAGAGTATGGCCCAATTATAAATACAGTATGAGGAATAGTGTCATGAAAACAGTAACGACCTTCAAAACAACTTGTGCATTTATTGCCGTGATGATGCTGCTGGTCGGCAGCACGGTGAGTGCACAGGACATGGATTTCAGGCAACGGGCGCTCCGCTGGGGTGGTAGCCTGGGATACAACATGAACGAAGCATCGCTGGGATACCAGCATCTTCACGAACCGTTTCCCAATTTCAATAAACCCAATACCGACAACGAGAAAGTCAACGGCAGTGGCGATGGCATCTACGCTGGGATGATTTTCGAGTACCTCTCGACGAGTTGGTGGGGTGTGCAGGTGCGGGCTTCCTTTGAAATGCGGGATGCCACGGTGCAGGATATCTTCGCCACACCGGAAACCGAGTTCATCACACGCATGAGCTACCTGACGTTCGAGCCGGCGTTGCGAATCGATCAGCACCTGATTCCGAATCTCAGCTTCTCCGCCGGTCCCCTGATCGCGGCGAATCTCGCCGGATACTACGACTTCAAGGCGAATGTGAACGGCCCCGTGACGGATGCTGATATCCAGGTACCAGACAGAAGTGTCGTCTCCCTCGGCGCAACTTTCGGCACGGCGTACGATATCGAGCTGCTCAGGGGACAGAACAATGCGTTGTTCCTTTCTCCGTTTTTCGATTACACCTGGATTGCCGCACAGCGTAAAGCCGTTACGACGGACGTGCAGAATTCGGTACAGGACATCTGGTCGACACAGACCTACCGCGTTGGGATTCGCGTCTCCTGGGAGAAGAGAAAACCCATGGACACGCAAACGTACGTGAGTCCGTCGACGCGGACATCGGTCGCCAGTCCCGCGAAAAACCGATTCTACGCGATTCTGCCGGACGGAAACACGGTACTGAGCAAGAGCGTCGAAGGATACTTCCCGATCCATCCGTATGTGTTCTTCGACAAGGACAGTCAGGAAATCCCTGCACGATACACGAAACTTTCAACGACACAGGCCCAGAATTTCGGTACGAAAGATCTCGGCGAATTCTTGAAAGGCGAGTACTCCGATAAGCAGACCAATGTCAACGAATTGATGAAGGTATACTATCACGTGCTCAACATCTTCGGTGACCGCATGCGTAGCAATCCCGGTGTGAACCTCATGCTTCGCAGCAGCGATCCCGAGGACAGAGAGGCGCAGGTTGCCGCGAACAATATCAAGAGGTATCTCGTCAATACCTTCGGTATTGACGCGAGCAGAATCACAACGGATGTCGCGCCACCCTGGGAGCCCTCGGGCAGCGATCTCAGCGACCCTGAATACGCACGAATGATCGCCGATGAAAATCGGAGAGTGCAACTTGTATTCTCGGATCAGAATATGTACAAATCGATTCCCTACACGATTACGGACGAAACGTCCTTCGACAACAACATGATTTTCAACATCGAAGACGCTGTTTCTTTCAAGAGCTGGAGCGTCTCCATACGCGGCGAAGGAAGAGAACTGACTGCCGGTCCCTTCTACGCTCGAACGGCGAGTATCAACCTCGCTCCATTGGTGAGCGGTCTGCCTGACGGCGAGTTCAAGGCAACTGTCAATATCACGCTGGCTGATGGACAAAAGACCACCGAGTATCTTGATTTCAAGCTCTACCACGGAGACATGGTGAAAAATGCCAACCGCTATCTCATGGTCTTCGACTATAATGAGTCGGACCCGATATGGGCGTTTGAGGACCAGTTGAGGAAGGAAATCGTACACGGAATGACGACAGGCAATTCGGTTGTCATTCATGGCCATACGGATGTCATTGGCAATGAGAAGGCCAATCAGATCCTTTCCCAGGCGAGAGCAGAAAAGGTGAAAACCATCGTTGTCGACGAGCTGCGCAAGACAAGCAAAACCGTCAAGGTCACCGCAGTCGGCGTCGGACAGCAGCAATTACGATACACCTTCGACAATAGCCGCCCGGAAGGCAGAATGTACAACAGGAATGTCTTTGTAGAGGTCCTGCGGTAAATTCGACGATTTCCTGCGTTGCCGCATCGTTCACGATTCGGCCGCAACCAGAAACAGCGAACCCCGTCCAGAGTGACGGGGTTCGCTGTTTCTGGTTCTTTCAAAAAGAGAGGTCAGGGCCTCAGGCCACGCTTGTCTCGAACTCGGGTATGGCGAAGGGCGAGAATTCCATGAGCTGCTGTTCGAGAAGTGTGAGTTCGTGGCGCATGCGTTCGAGCATGTGTTCCGATTCCTCGCGGATGTCCGGCAGCAGTCCCCGGTAATAGGCGATGCCATCAACCAGATTCGTATGAAACTCGTGCAACAGGGTGCGGGCCTTGCCTTGCAGCGTGTCGACGCGGTCATGCAGCTCGCCTACATTCTTTTCGATGAGGCGCTGGTAATATTCGATGTAGAGCTGCAGCTCCTTGATGAACATGTACGGCCGTTCCGGGTCGGTCATGATATTGAGACGGCCGTAGATGTGGTCAACCATGTCGCGCAGGGTGGAGATACGGGAGTAGTAGGCGAGGTTCGGGCCGGGACACACCGAGACGGCCTTGCTCAGCTTCGGAAGGTCGATGTGGTTGACGGTGAGCGCGCTGACGGTGAGGCCTTCGCACAGGCATGCCTTCTGCGTCGCTGCGGCGTAGGCGTCGCGATATTCGTCGGTGTGTTCCTGGTGCCGCTCGCGCAGCAAGGCGAGTCGTTTTTTCAGATACGTGATCGAGGCGGTGCAGATCGGCTTGTCGGACAGTTCGGTGTTTAGCGAAAGGAATTTCTTCACACAGGCGCTACCCGGCTTGCCGGCGGCAGCGAGTCCTTCTTTTTCCAGATCCTTGCTGTTGCCACGGAGATTGTTGAACGGCACGCCAAGCGGCGAGATCTCGCTGAGGTACAGATCCTCGCTGCGCGCGACACGAAGTTTCTCGAGCGTCTCGGGATCGACGTTCATGACTTCGGGCACGAGCAGGAAGGGACTGCCCCAGCCGACGGAAGTGACTTCGTAGCGGCGCATCAGGAAATCATGCTCCGCAGCCGTGCCGACGCCACCTTGCACGGTCACGTCGAGATGCATGTCCGAGGCATCGACGGCGATGCTGCGTTCACGTATGGCCGTGTCGAACAGCGTGCGCTGGGCGTCGAGCAATTCGTCACGTCGGGTGAGGAATTCTTCGAGAATCGGTCCGAGAAGATAGCCGTCGGTGGCGAAGGCGTGTCCGCCGCAGTTCAGGCCGGACTCGATGCGATATTCGGAAATCCATAGCCCTTTTTTCGCCATGAATTTTCCCTGGATGAGCGCGGAACGGAAGTCGCTCACCTTGATGACGAGGCGTTTTTTCAGTCGGCCGTTGGCATCGGGATAGAAGTCCTCGAATTTGCTGCAGTAGCTGTACAGCCGCGGATTCATGCCGGCAGAAAAGACCACGGCGCTGTTGAGCGCGCTGAGGGCGAAACCCCGGAGTGAGGCGTGCGCGTCGTTGTATTCACTCGGGAGCATTTCGCCGTCCCGTGTGTGGTTCGCCTTGTCGACCTTCGTCATGATATTCACGTCCAGCGAACCCACGATCATCCGACTGCGGAGATCCTGCTGCAGCCGTTCCCGCTCTGTGGCGTCGGTCTCCGCGGACATGCGTTGGTAGTCGCGTTTGAGACTGGACTGGTCCGGCAGCAGCCGGAAATACGTGTGGATGTCGCTGTCTTCCTCGAAGCTCATGGCACGCAGCGCGGCGAAATCCTCGTCGACGATACGCTTGATCGTATTGAGATAGGCCGTTGTGCGGCGGGCGCGGGCGTCATCTTCCCTGGAGCCGATTTCCTCGTAATCCCAGCCACGTGTGGCGCAATAGTGGGCGCGCAGCTTTTCGAGAAGGTTGTCATCGACGAGAGACATCACCGAAGATATGCCGTAGCGCGCGACCTTCACGGGAGCGTCGACGGAGAATCCCACGCCGAGGACGGGGATGTGAAACGAGTGTTCAGATGTATATGGCATGGCTAAGCACTTTCTCTCCATTAAAACATTATCGGTGTAAGATACTTCCATACAAGGGAAGAACCAATGCCAAACCGCAGACCGAGCCGGACGTGACGGTCGCGCGGACCAATGGAACATATCTCCACGATAACGGAAATGTTCAGGGGCCGTACACACGCGCCATGGCACGCTCCCGGATGAATGCGTATTCAATGTCGCTGAAATTCCAGTGCGCCACCTCCCGGAACAGCGATTCAGCTTCGGTATTTCGTCCGATTCCCTCCAATGCCAGGGCGTGATAGAATTTCACCTGGATCAGGTCCTGGTTCGCCTCGATCAGGTGGTCGAGAGCGCGGGCGGGATTTCCGAGCGCGAGTTGGATGCGTCCGAGCAGCAGTTCGGTGTTTTCGCGTTTGCGCGCACTGCGCACCGGACGGAGGAAATCGACCGCTCGATCAGTGTGTCCGCTGGCTGCGATAAACTCTCCACGCGCGAGCGCCAGACGCCCCTCGAGCAGGGCAATCTCCGACTCGGTCGTGCGGGTGTAGGATTGTGATTCCACCTGTTCCGCGATGCGTCGGGCGAATTGCGAGCATTGACGGAGGGCCTCTTCCGCCTCAGGGAAGCGTTTCGCTTCGGTGCACATAAGAAAGCGGTTGTACCAGGTGTTGTAATACGATTGGAAATCCTTCCCGGCGTCCAGACCGAGCAGAGGCAGCGTATGCAGCACGGCCTCGTTTTCCTCGATGGCACGCGGAAGATCACCGGCGTAAATCCAGGTCAGGGTCCGGTAGTGCGCCGACTGTGCTTTCGCAGGGCCGATACCGAGTTCCGTGGCCTGTGCGTAGTCTCGCCGGGCGTCGTTGTACAGTCCAATGAAGGTCTGCGCATGCCCACGCTTCACGTACGCGATGTAGGAATCACGGTCGACGATGGCTGCCTGCGTGTACTCTCCGCGAGCGTTTTCCAGCTGCATGTCGGCGCGATAGACATCACCGAGCACGATGTGCGCATCGGCCTGGTCTGGATAAAGGTTCACGTACCGACGAGCGAAGCGTTCCGCTTCACGCAGATTTTGCGGGTTTTCGAACGCGTAGGAATTCGCCATGGCCCGGAGGGCGGGGGCGAACAGCCCGTTGATGTCAAGGGCAGTTTCAAGTGCCGTGCGTTCAGCGTACACGTCCTGTTTTTCCGCCTGTACCTGGGCATAGAGGTACAGCGCGCGCGGACTCCGTGGGTAGCGCGCTTTCAGGCGCCGAGCCAGAAGTGCGCGACGGTCGAGATCCCTCTGTATCTCAGCCTCCCGCAAGTCGATAAGAAGCGCCTCACCATCGGATGCACCGGCAACATGCTGCACAGCGAGGTCGGCGTAGAAATTCTGCTCACCCGGGCTTTCGGCGCACAGCGATCGGTACAGGTACGCGAGGGCGAAGGTGGAGTCCGCCTCGATGGCCTGGTCGAAGTGTGTGCGCGCTTCGTCACGCCGTTCGAGATCGAATGCTTCGCGACCCTGGAGAAAAAATGACCGGGCGTCCTGCAATTCCGTCGTGATCGGAATGTCGATATCACCCGAAGTCGAAGACCCGCATCCAGCCATGAGAATAAACAAGAGAGAGATGCTGAGCAGGAATGCAGGCACGGCGGGGTTTCGTCGCATGGTATCCTCCGTGGATTCGGTGGCAGGGAATTCCGCGATACGATCTTCTTGCGGTGCGCGGCCGCTTCCTCCGACAGGAACCGTGGTCTCCGGAACGGCGGCATGCCGGTGCGCGATGTTGTGGTTCTGGAAAGCTGTGCCTTGTCTTGTAATGCTGGAATATGACAAGCAGAATGCGATTTGTCAAGGGATTTCGAAGATTGTGCTCAAGGCTCCCCACGGTTGCGATTCCGGGGAGCGTTATGTACTTTCTGATCGAACAACCCGCACTGTCTTCACATTTCCCATTTCCATCACGCAGGATCGGGAAACCATGTATCGCATGCCTCATGATCCGTGACCGCGCCGACATCCGAATCTCCCTGATTTATCTGATGATATCCGTACTGTGGATATTATTTTCGGATATGGCGATGTTTTCGCTGTTTCCGGAACTGCATGACGTGCAGACTGTCGGTGTGATCAAGGGTCTGGTGTTCGTTTCAGTGACCGGCCTGATGCTCTTCCTCCTCCTCCGTCGGGAGCATGTGCGGATACAGAAGCGCGACGAGGAGAAACGGCGACTGGAAGAGGAGCGCGAGGAAGTGCTCGCTCGTCTGCGCATGCACATCGAGCGGATGCCCGTTGGACACATCGTCACGGATCACGCGTTCCGTCTTGTCTCGTTCAATCCGGCGGCGGAGCGAATTTTTGGCTATTCCGATGCGGAAGTGCGTGGGCGCAGTCCCTATGGACTCATCATCCCGGAAGAGTCCAGGGACTTCGTCGAGGAGGTGCGACAGCAATGGATGCAGGGTAGCCTTGGAGCGCACGGGAGCAACATCAATCTGACCAAAGATGGCCGGCGCATCGTGTGCGAATGGTTCAATACGCCGGTGATGGACCACGAGGGTCGTTTCGAACGGCTCATCTCCATCGTGCAGGATATCACCGACCGGCACCAGTCGGAACGGGACATCGAACACTCCCGGGCACAGCTGCGCGAACTGACCGTTCGTCTCGACGAGGTGCGCGAGGAGGAACGGGTGATTCTCTCGCGTGAGATTCACGACGGTCTGGGGCAACTTCTGACCGGTATGAAAATCGATCTTTCCCTTCTTCGTCGTCTCCTCGCAGGTCGCCTGGAGACGGAGCGCTCCGACGCGGAGCACTTCGACGCTGAGAGCAAAGCCATGACGCGCGAAAATACGGATGGGGCACCGGGGACAGAACCTCCAACAGGCACAGGACCGGCACCGGACGGCATTGTTGACATTCTCGACTCGCTGACAAAACTCACCGACAGTACCATCGCGCAGACCCGGGACATCGCGCGACGCCTGCGTACCGGTGCCCTCGATGATGTCATCCTCGCCGAAGCCATCCGGCAACTGGCCCAGGACACGGTAACGCGTGCGGGGATTCACAGCCGTCTGAAACTGCCGCCGGAGCGGCTGCCGATCACCTATCGACAGCGACTTGCGCTCTACCGCATCGCCCAGGAATCCCTGACGAATGTCATCCGCCATGCGGAGGCGACGCATGTCGACATCACGCTCGCCGCAACAGGCGGGCTCATTATTCTCGAGATCGCGGACAATGGTGTCGGGATTTCGCAAAACGACAGTGGCGATAGACCTGGGCTCGAAGGCCACGGGTTCGAAGCCCACGGGTCCGTCGGTCTCGGGCTCGTCGGAATGCGCGAGCGCGCCGAGCTGTTCGGGGGGTTCTGCCATATTCTCCCACGAGACCATAGCGGTACGGTTGTCCATGTCGAGATGCCGATGCAGGCAGAGGGCGCAGCAGAATCTTCTCTCGGCAAAGCAGCCCGCGAGCGGACCACATCCGGCAACGAGGATACCTGATGATCCGCCTTCTCATTGCCGACGACCACCATATCGTTCGCGAGGGTCTGAAAAAAATCCTTGCCTTTGAAGACGACATCATCTTGGTCGGAGAGGCCAACAGTGCCGAAACGCTGCTTCCCATGCTCGAGGACCTGCGTCCCGACGTCCTGTTGCTCGACATTTCCATGCCCGGTCGCAGTGGCCTCGACGTCCTGCCGGACGTCCGCCGCATCAGCGAAAACACCCGCGTGCTGATGCTCACCATGCATCCGGAGGAGATGCACGCGATGCGAAGCTTGCGCGCCGGCGCATCGGGATATCTGACCAAGGACGCCATCCCTTCCGAACTGCCCGCCGCGGTGCGGCGCATCCATGCCGGCCGGCGCTATATCACCCCCGACATGGCGGAGCGCCTGGTTTCCGAACTGACGCAGCTGCACAGCGACGATCCGCTCGATCTTCTTTCAATGCGCGAGCACGAGGTGCTGCGTCTGCTGGCGCAGGGCGACACTCCCGCCTCGATCGCGGAGCAATTGCACATCAGCCCGCGCACGGTCGGTACCTACCGACGCCGCATCCTGCTGAAATTGCAACTCGAGAACACGGCGGACATGATCCGTTTCGCGCTGTCACACGGATTGATCTGACATTCAAACAACGCGCCGAAAGGTGGATCGGGGGGTGGTGTGTGGGCATGGGGTGGTGTACGCAATATGCGTACAGCTAACCTTCCCGATACGGACGTCAACTTTTCCGCATCGCATCCGAGGATTCGCGTGTGGGGAGTACAACACAGGTCCCGGGATAGGCCGATATTGCCTTTACGAAACAGAGGCAAGAAGGCCATGATGAACATCTCCGTACTGATCATTGATGACTCCCGCCCGGTGGGAATCCGGCTCCAGCGCTATCTCGGTGGCATTCCATGGATCGCAACGATTCAGTACGCCGAATCCCTGCAGCTCGCCGGCGTCCTGGTCGGCGAACAGAAATTCGATGTGATCATTCTTGACCATCATTTTCCGAACGGGTACGGCGTTGATTTCCTGAACGCTCATGGAGCGCGATTCCAGGATACAGCCATCGTTGTGTACTCCGCCTTCGGATCCGGTCTCAACCACACGATGTATCGCGAACTCGGTGTTGCAGCGGTGATCGACAAGAGTTCGGCCCCCGAAGAGCTTCTCGCCACCATCGAGGCGCTTACCGTGGATCGGAGAGTGGCCTCGGATCGGGGAGTGGCATCCAGCCAGGAAATGGGGGAGCAGGCATGAGTTGTCGCAGAATATCCATGTCTGGTATCGTCGAAGGAGGTTTTGGATGACCTTTCGAGACAACGTGTTTCCTGCACGCAGGAACGGTCACTCCTCTGGGGGTGACGCACTCCCTTTCGGTGTGAACGGGCCCCATGTCGGTACGAATGGACGCGAGCGGTCCGAGCAGCAGACCATTCTCGAACACGCCGTCCATAGCAGTGTCGGGGCGTTTGTGCTCACGGACCTTTCCGGGGTCATCGAGTACGCCAACGATGCCTTTTCCAGATTGACAGGGTACTCATCAGAAGAAGTGCTCGGGAAACATACACGTATGTTTTCTTCGGGCATGCAGGATCGCGAGTTCTACACCGAGCTCTGGTGCACGATTCTTTCCGGAGCCACCTGGTCTGGCGAATTGCGCAACAGAAAAAAGGATGGAACACTCTATTGGGAGGCCATGACGGTTTCGCCTGTGGTGATCGAAGGTCGCGTCGTGAAGTTCATCGCAACGAAAATGGACATCACGAAACAGAAAACAATCCAGCAGGAACTCCTCGAGGCGCGGGAAAATGCCAACAGGGCGTCCGCTTTGAAAGACGCCTTCCTCGGAACAATCTCTCACGAGATTCGCACGCCGATGAATGTCATCCTCGGTTTCGCAGACCTGCTCGAACAGCAGTACAGCGCGGTCATCGACCCGCACGACAAATTTTATTTCAGCAGTATCCGCGAGGCTTCGCAGCGTCTGCTTCGCACGCTGGACCTGATGGTCAACGTATCTTCGGCAGTTTCCGGCAACTATCAGTGTGTGTTCGAAGAGCATGACATCACCGAGGTGGTTGAGCGCATGGTGCATCAGTTCACGCCTGCCGCGCATGACAAACGTCTGTTCCTCGAGTTCCGTCCGACCGAAAACATCGTGCTTGCCCGCATCGACCGCTATGCCTTCGAGCAGTCCCTGCAGAACCTTCTCGACAATGCGATCCGTTTCACCCACGACGGTGGCGTCTTCGTGACCGTGCAGCGGCGGGAGCACTCCCTCTGCATCGAGATTTTCGACACGGGCGAAGGGATGTCACAGGAATTTCTCTCGCGTGTCTTCGAACCCTTCAACCAGGAAGACATCGGTCTCAGCCGGCGTTACGAAGGCGTCGGTCTCGGATTGTCGCTGACGAAGCGGTATATCGAACTCTGCCATGGCAGTATTACGGTGCAAAGCGAGAAAGGCAAGGGGACACGCTTCACCGTGCACCTGCCCCTGGCCGCATAGATCTCTCTCTCCTGAATCCCCGGCTTGCCGAGGTAACGCGCACCCGCCGACGCGGGCCGGGGATTCACTCTATCTCTCCTCTCTCTCTCTCTCGATGAATCCCGGTCCGCCGAGGCAATGCGCACCCGCCGACGCGGACTGGTGATTCTTCTCCCCCTGACCTCCCCACCCCCGAGAACCGTTCGTCATGTGCTCCTGGAGTGTCTTGGCGGACGGTTTCCCCTCCATCCGGACGGTTTCCCCTCCATCCGGACAGTTTCCCCTCCATCCGGACAGTTCCCTTCACGCCATGGGCTTTCATTTGGTCGCTGCATTGCACATCTTTTGGAAGAATTCGTTACCCACC
>JAGTUZ010000027.1 GCA_018224415.1 Bacteroidota bacterium
GGTGCCGACGGTGCCAGCGCAGGCCAGTGCGCAGCAGGGCGCGGTTCATGCCGACGTCGCTCCCGTGTCCGTGCGCGGGACATCCGCTGGCGCGGCATCCGCTGACGTCGTGGAGGCTATGTCGGATGCGCGTGTGTCGCCTGCGGAATCGCGTGTGTCGCCTGCGGAATCGCGTGTGCTGCCTGCGGAATCGCGTGTGCTGCCTGCGGAATCGCGTGTGCTGCCTGCGGAAGCGAGCAGCGTATGCTCCTGTCGCAGCAGTTCGCCGGCGGAGAGTTTGTGCACACCGCCGCCGCGCACTTCGTGGACATGGTCCGCATGCGGCAGCACGTCGTGGCTGTGCGTGGCGATCACCAGCGTTTTGCCCGCCTCGCGCGTGAGTTCCAGCAGCAGACGCAGCACCTGGTCGCCAGTCGCGGCGTCGAGATTGCCCGTGGGTTCGTCGGCCAGCAGCACGGCCGGATCGTGGGCAAGCGCGCGCACGATGGCCACGCGCTGCTGTTCACCGCCGGAGAGCGTCTCCGGCATGGCGTCGGCCTTGTGCGCGAGTCCCACGCGATCGAGCAGCCCCAGCGCCTTCGCGCGCAGGCCGGCGGCGGAACGGCCGTCGAGTTCCTGCGGCAGGGTGACGTTTTCCAGCACGGTGAGCGCGGGCAGGAGGTGGAAGAACTGGAAGACGTAGCCCACCGTGCGCCGGCGGAACAGCGTGAGCGCGCGGTCGTTCATCGCGCTGACCTCGTGACCCGCGACGGTGATGCGTCCCGCGTCGGCCGTGTCGATGCCGCCGAGCATGTTGAGCAGCGTGCTTTTGCCCGAGCCGCTTTTCCCGAGCAGCACCGTCACCGCGCCCTCGGGGAAGGAGGCATCGACGGCGTCGAGCACCGTCTGCCTGCGGCCGCCCTGCTCGTAGGTTTTCCGCACGCCCTCGAGTCTGATGATATCGTTCGTTGCATTCATGGATACATAACCCCCGCCGCCCCCGAATAAATCCCCGGGAAAAAACCACGAAGTCACAAAGACACAAAGCAAAAACACGAAGGCTTTATCGATGTCGCAGCTCATTCAATGAGGAGCAAAATCCAAAAAATCCTTCGTGTTTCTCTTCGTGTCTTTGTGACTTCGTGGTTTTTTCCTAGTAGCTGAATTTGTCCATCTTGGTTTTCCCCCGGAAGATCCAGTAGATGGCGATGGTGTACGTCAGCACGAAGGGCATGCCGATGATGGCGAACCAGCGCATGATGCCGAGGGTTTTTTGTGAGGAGGCGGCGTTGTAGATCGTCAGGTTCCAGGCCGGGTCGAGGCTGGATACAATCATGTTTGGGAAGAGGGCAAAGCCGAACAGAAAGGTCAGCGCGGCGATGGTCGCTGCGGAGGAGATGAAGGCGTAGCCCGGCTTGCCGAGGTAGATGGCGCGTGGAATATTGGCGATGGCGAGCACGTTGAGCACCACAACGACCCACGCCCAGGGGATGTCACGGAAGTTTGCCACCGCGCTCGGCAGCAGCACTAGCGTGGCCATGGTCACGAAGATGTACAGCACGAGAAAGATGCCGAAGGTCGTCCACATCCACCATTGAATGCGCTGCTGCAGGTCGCCCTCGGTCTTCAGGTAGAGATAGATCGAGCCGTGCATGGCGAACGTCGCGACGGCAAAGACGCCGACGAGCAGGGGAAAGGGACCGAGCAGGCCGAGGATCGTGCCCTGGAATTCCATGTCGGCGCCGATCGGCAGACCGATCATCACGTTGCCCACGGCCACGCCGAAGAGGAAGGCCGCCAGGGTGGAGGCGACGGTGAAGGACACGTCCCAAGTCTGCCGCCACCAGCGCATCTCCTGTTTGCTGCGGAACTCCATCGACACGGCACGGAAGATCAGCGCGAAGAGCAGCAGCATGAAGGGGAGATAAAAACCCGAAAATGCGGTGGCATAGACATGCGGGAAAGCGGCGAACAATGCGCCGCCGAAGGTCACAAGCCAGACCTCGTTGCCGTCCCAGAGCGGACCGATGGAATTCATCAGCAGGCGGCGTTCGGTGTCTTCCTTCACGAACAGGTGCATGATGCCCACGCCGAGGTCGAAACCGTCGAGGATGGCGTAGCCGGTGAGCAGCACGCCGAGGATGATGAACCAGAAGAAGTTGAGATCCATGTTACTTGTCCTCCTTTTCGCCGCGCGCGTTGGTCATCGACGGACCGCCGTGATCGGCCAGCGTGGAGATCGTGTCGAGCAGTCCGCCTTTCGCGCCCTCCACCGCGACGGTCGGTTCGTCGGGCCCGTGCTTGATCTTCTCGTTCATCACATACAGCCACACGGCGAGCAGCAGCAGGTAGATGATGGTGAACATGATGATGGAGGTCAGGACCTCCCCGGCCGAGACGGCCTTCGACAGCGCATCGCTCGTGCGCAGCAGGCCGTAGACGATCCACGGCTGGCGTCCCACCTCGGCGGCAACCCACCCCGCCTGGTTGCTGATGTAGGGACCAATGACCGAAACGACGAACACCCACAGCAGCCAGCGTTTGTCGAACAGCGTACCGCGCCATCGGAGGAAGGAGGCGAAGAGCGTCAGCCCGATGAAGTACATGCCGAACGTCACCATCAGGTGGTAGGCCTGGAAGGGGATCTGCAGCGGCGGACGATCCTCCGGCGCGAATTGGTCGAGCCCCGTCACCGGTGTGTCGAAATCCCCGTGCAGGAGGAAACTGAGTCCGCCCGGAATCGCGAGTCCGTAGCGTACCATTTCGCGTGTTTCATCGGGGAAGCCGAAGAGATAGAGGTCCGCCGGCCCAGTCTTGAAATGTCCCTCGAACGTCGCCAGCTTTGCCGGCTGCGTGTGCGAGACGGTGTTTGCCTGCTGGTGTCCGGTCACCAGCGCCGCCAGCGACGCGATGGTGCCGAAGACCAGCGCAATGGTGAAGGACTGCTTCGACAGGCGCACATGGCGTCCGTGGAGAATGTACCACGCCGTGATGCTCATGACGAAGAAGGCGCCGAGAATGAATGCGCCAATCAGCGTGTGCACCAGGCGGTCGACACTGGAGGGATTGAAAACCATCGCCCAGAAATCGGTGATTTCCGCCCGGGCGGACATACCTTCGCCAACGATGTGGAAGCCCGTCGGCGTCTGCATCCAGCTGTTGGCCACCACGATCCACACGGCCGAGAACATCGATCCGAGCGAAACCATGACGGTGGAGAAGAAATGCACGCCCGTGGAAACGCGGTCCCATCCGAACACGAGGATGGCGAGGAAACCCGACTCGAGGAAGAAGGCGAAAATGCCCTCCGCTGCGAGCGGGGAACCAAAGACGTCGCCCACATAGCGTGAGTAGGTTGCCCAGTTCGTGCCGAACTGGAATTCCATCACAATGCCCGTGGCCACGCCCATCGCGAAGACCACGGCGAAAATCTTCGTCCAGAATCGCGCCATGGCCTCGTATTCGCGGTTTTTTGTCTTGATGTACATGCCCTCGGTGATGACCATGATCACGCCCAGCCCGATCGACAGCGGGGGGAAGAGATAATGGAACATGATGGTGAGGGCGAACTGGAAGCGGGAGAGAAACAGAACGTCAAGATCCATGAGAGATCCTTTCGGTAGGTGCTGCGAGAGAGTGGAAAGCGAGTTGTTCCAGCAAAAAGTAACAAAAGTTCATCAATTTCCACTCCTCTTTCATTCGTTACTTGACTTCGGCTACCGGATTGACGTTATTGATTTCTATAACGCATGAACATATGTGCAAGAATGCATGAAAAGTGCAGAAAAAATCGTTCCTGATTTCTTCTCCGCCCTGGGACACATCAGCCGCATCCGCATCATCGAAGCTATGCGTGACGGCGAGCGTTGCCAGTGCGAACTGCCCGATCTCCTCGGTATCGAACAATCCAACCTTTCGCGTCATATCAAGATCCTCGCCGCCAGCGGGGCGCTGCGTAGCAGAAGGGACGGAACGCGCATGATGCTTTCCGTCGACCCATGCATTCACGATCTCGTCGGCACCGCCCGGGAACTGCTGCGGACGCGGGTCCGCACCCAGACCGCCGTTCTCGAACAGCCCTGACCGGACTCCGCGAACGATCGCGGCAACGGTTGTTCCTCTCCATTGATCCGATAAAAGATATTAAGCTCTTATGATGTAAAATATAATCTTCGCTCGGCCACGGTGTGTCTACCCATACATTCCGCACCACTTCCTCACCAACACACGGAGCAGCACATGAGCGACAAACTGACACGGAAGCAATTTCTCAGGACAGGCACGAAGGTCGCGGCGGGCGTCGCGGTCGGCGCAACGGTGATTGGAGGCATGGACAACAAGATGTTCGGCGCGAATGCCAACTATCCGGCCTGGCCCTGGCCGTATACGCAGGTCGATCCGGAAGTCGTGCGCATTGCAGCCCATGACGCGTACTGGAGCGGGAAGGGCTGCAGTTACGGCGCCTTCCACGGTGTTTTCCAAGCCTTGCGCGACACAGTCGGCGAACCGTACACCTCCTTCCCGGACGAGATCATGATCTACGGCCATGGCGGCGGAGCCGGGTGGGGCGCCACCTGCGGGGCCATCAACGGCGCGGCGGCGGCGATCTGCCTCATGGCTGACAAGGCCACGTCGGACAAGTTGATCAATGAACTGTTCGGCTGGTACACGCAAGTCGAACTACCGACCGCAACAAGCAATCAGTATGCCATCGAACAGCGCTACGGTGTCAACAAGGTCAACGAGGCACTGCTGCAAAACATCGGCGGTTCCCCACTCTGCCATGCGTCTGTTTCCATGTGGTGCGACCATGCGAAGATCAAGGTGGGAACGACCGAGCGCAAGGAACGCTGCGCCCGTCTCACCGGTGATTGCGCGGCCTATGCGGTCATGCTCCTGAACGACAATGTGGCCGGACAGTTCAATCCGCTCTATACGGTCCCGGCGGAGGTCGCGGCCTGTAACGTCTGCCATGGATCGGGGATGCTTGACAATGCCGCGGTCAAAATGGAATGCCAGACCTGCCACGGCGATCCGCATACCACCGGCGGCATCCGGCAGACAGGCGAACTCGCGCTGAACTACGAACTGTCGTCCAACTACCCGAATCCGTTCAACCCGAGCACGAAGATTGCCTTCAGCCTACCGAAGAGTGAAAACGTGTTCCTGCAGATTTTCGACCAGCACGGACGACTCGTGAGCACCATCGTCAATGGCACGCACATGAATCCCGGTACCTACGAGTACATGTGGAACGCCGCCACCGAGGCGTCGATGCCGCTCTCCAGTGGCACCTACTATGCCCGCCTCGTGGCCGGGAAGTTCGTGCAGACACGCAAAATGATGCTCATGAAGTGATTTCTCCTGCACTTGGCGGGGAGGATGCCCTGCACGGCATCCTCCCTGTCGGGTTTTTCCCCTCCCGGCCCACCTCCCGATGTGGAACCCACCGCCTATCCTCATCCCCATCGAAACTCCAGCAGAAATAAATACCCTTGTATCGGAAGAATGCGTTTCGTATAATTACGAAATACGAAACGAAGCACATCATACCGATGCACCTCTACCACGAACAACAGCACCAGTTACCACTCGCGAGCCATCCGTCGATGGCAAGGACGCTTCTCTCTCGAGTCGGCCTCATGCTTCTGTTCATGGCACTTGCAGGTATTCAGGCGCATGCGAACAGTGATACGGGAACGGGAAACGGGCAGGGTGGGGATTCGGTTGCGGTCATTCCGGTGGGACAGGTCTTCTTCAAACACCGCACGGCGGTTCGTGAGGAAACGAAGCCGACGAATGGCTTTTTGTTTGGCCGTGCGCATGTCGGTCTGCGGGCTCGCTGGAATGCGGAATGGAAGGCGGAGATCATTCTCGATGCAGGCAAACCAACAACGGTTGCGCCGGGAGAGGGAGAATCCTTCTCGGTGGCCGATGGCTCACAGCTGACCATGTCACTGAAATTCGCCAACGTCCAGTGGCGGCCCACGGAGCAACTGGAACTGCATGCGGGAGCAGTGCTCCAGAATCATTATATCGTGCAGGAGCGCTTCTGGGGCTTCCGATTCCTCGACCAGACCTTCATGGACAGGTATCTCGCCATCTCCAGCACGGATCTGGGGCTGATTGGATACTTCCACGGCGCGGATGGATGGGGCGCCGATCTGGCGGTCACCAACGGCGAGGGCTTCCGTCACGCGCAGGACGCTTCTTCCGGCTACAAGGTCGCCCTTGGGGTATCGGCCGTTCCGCTGAACGGATTGCAGGCGAGAGTGTACGCGGCCACGGATGACAGGGGCCCGGGCAGCGCGCGGTTTTCGCGCTCGCTGGCATCCCTGTTTCTGGGCTGGCAAATGATGAAGGATGTCCGTCTCGGCCTCGACATGGCCTACGCCGGCAGCTATCTCATGGCCGGGGAGGATATTCTCGGCGGTTCGCTATTCTGCACGATCCGCCTCGGAGAGGTGATCACCGCCCTGATGAGAGCCGATCGCGTCATGATCCATGCAACGGGCGGGGACGCCGCGCACACGGCCCTGCAGGGAACCGCCTGTGCCGTGGGTATCGGCGCCACCGTTGAAGACGGTCTGCGTTTCGCGTGTTACCCGCGACTCTGGTTGCCCGAGAATGCAGGACTGCCCGTTTCGGCAGAACTGGATGTCGCAATGGAAATAACACTCTAGCATACAGGAGCAACACAATGATGCCCATTATCGAAATAGAAGACGCACCGTCGGTGGCAACGGACCCGACGCTTGAATTCACCGCGCTCGCGCGGTACATGAAGGCGCTTTCGCATCCCGTGCGCCTGCATATCCTCGCGCTGCTGGGCCGGGAGAGCTGCTGCTACAGCGGCGACCTGGCGGAAGAACTGACCATCGCGCGTTCGACGCTGTCGCAGCATCTGAAGGAACTCAAGGAGGCGGGTCTCATACAGGGGGAAATCAATCCGCCGAAGATCAAGTACTGTCTTAATCGCGAGCGGTGGAACGAACTGCAGTTTCTCGTTCGCAACTTCCTCGACGGGGAACAACGCCGCTGACTTTTTCATATCACTTCACTGTTTTTTGAAAGGAATCATCATGGACATCAAGGTACTCGGACCCGGCTGCGCGAAATGCATCACCCTCGAAAAGAGCGTGCGCGCCGTGGTCGACCGCCTGCAGTTGCCCGCCACCATCACCAAGGTCGACGACATCATGGACATCATGGCCTACGGCATCATGAGCACACCCGCGCTCGTGGTCGACGGCAAGGTCGTGCTCAAGGGCCGCCTGGCGGACGAAAAAGAAATCGAATCTTTCCTTAAATAATCATTTTCACGAGGTACGCCATGACAACATTCACTCTCATCCTTGCCTTCATGCTGCCGCTGTTCGTCTCTCCGGGTGTCTGTTCTTCGTCCACACCGGAAAGCCACACCGTTTCGTCGAAGGATAAAAAAGAAATTATCGTCTATTACTTTCATACATCCCGACGCTGCCCGACCTGCGTCTCCATCGAACGCGTCGCGAAAAACGTCGTGAAGGAACAGTACGGCAAGGACAAAAACGTCGTCTTCCGCGCGGTGAACATCGAGGACAAGGAAAACGATGCGCTGGCCGAGAAATACGAGGTTGGCGGGTCGGCCCTGCTCGTGTGCTGCGGGGAGAAGAGCAAGGACCTCACGGGCAAGGCGTTCCAGTACGGAATGTCAAATCCCGGCAAGCTGCAGGCTCTGATCATCGAGACCGTCGACGGCATGCGCAAGGGCTGACATGGAATTTCTTCAACAGCTTCTCGACGCAAGCGACGTCCCGGTACTCACCGCATTTATACTGGGTCTGATGACCGCCATCAGTCCCTGTCCGCTGGCGACAAACATCACCGCCATCGGCTATATCGGCAGGAATCTCGAAAATCGCCGCGCCGTGTTTGTCAACGGCCTGATCTACACGCTGGGACGGGTGATCTCGTACACAACCATCGGCGTGGTGATCTTTCTCGGCGCCGAGACCTTCGACGTGTCCCGCCTGTTCCAGGGCTGGGGCGAACGTCTGCTTGGTCCGCTGCTCATTCTCATCGGCGTGTTCATGCTCGACCTCATTCCCCTGCGGTTTTCCCTGCTCGACCGCTTTACGTCGGCCGCAGGTGAGAAAAGTGGGTCGGGTGCCTGGGGCGCGCTGTTGCTTGGCATGCTCTTCGCCCTGGCGTTCTGTCCCTACAGCGGCGTGCTGTATTTCGTCATGCTCATCCCGATGAGCGTCGCCAGTGCCGACGGACTCTACCTTCCGGCCGTGTTCGCCGTGGCCACCGGCCTGCCCGTGATCGTAGCCGCCTGGCTCATCGCGTTCACCGTCAGCGGCGTCGGATCATTCTACAAACGGCTGCAGTCATTTGAACGCTGGTTCCGCCGCATCGTGGCGGTCCTGTTCATCCTCACGGGAATCTACCTCATCGCGCAATTCTACTTCACCTGAAACTCCAGCACCTGAAAGGAACGGGGACGGCAAGCGTGCCGTCCCCGCTTGGAACATCATGGACACTAAAAAAGAACTGAAAATATTCGCATGGATCGCGGGCTTCTTTCTCGCGGCCTGGTTCATGCCCGTGGGCACGCCGCGTTTCGACAACGCCGTGCTCGAAGCCTTCGAGCTCGTCCGCTGGTACGCACACGAGCACGTGCTGCTCTGTCTCATCCCGGCGTTTTTCATCGCCGGTGTCATCTCCGTGTTTGTCAGCCAGGCGTCGGTCATTAAATATTTCGGCGCCAATGCCGTCAAGTGGAAGTCGTATCTCATCGCGTCCGTGTCCGGCACGATCCTCGCCGTATGCTCCTGCACCATTCTCCCGCTGTTCTCGAGCATTCACAAACGCGGTGCGGGACTCGGCCCGGCCATCGCCTTCCTTTACTCCGGACCGGCGATCAACATCCTCGCCATCATCCTCACCGCGCGCATCCTCGGCTTCGAACTCGGCGTCGCACGCATCATCGGCGCTGTCGTGTTCTCCATCGTCATCGGTCTGCTGATGGCCTTTTTCTTCCGCAAGGAGGAACGCGAAAAAGCTGCCGCGCAGCTCAACGTGCCCGACGTCGAAGACGGCCGGCCGCTCTGGCAGACATCGTTGCATTTCTTCGCACTGGTCGCGGTGCTGGTGTTCGCGAACTGGGGACAGCCGGGCGCTGATACAGGACTCTTTTCCCTGATATTCCAGTACAAGTGGCCGCTTGTCGGGATCTTCGCTATCGTCGTCGGCTTCACGCTGGTACGCATGATGGGCATGAAGCCGACGCACGTCGTGCTTGCCGCACTGCCCGTCGCCGCGCTTGCCATCGTTTTTCCGGATCAGCCGCTGTACGCCTTCGTTGCGGGAACCGCGGCGCTCACCATCCTCACGGCGATGTATCCCGGCGAACCGCGCGAATGGCTCGCATCGACCTGGGACTTCACCAAGCAGATCATGCCTCTTCTCGGCGCCGGCGTTCTGGTTGCCGGACTGTTGCTCGGTACGGCAGGGGGCGAAGGCCTGATCCCCAACGAATGGGTGTCGGCACTCGTCGGCGGGAATTCCCTGGCCGCAAACCTCTTCGCGTCCGTTTTCGGCGCCTTCATGTATTTCGCCACGCTGACCGAAGTGCCCATCGTGCAGGGGCTGCTGGCCTCCGGCATGGGCAAGGGTCCAGCCCTCGCCCTGCTGCTCGCGGGTCCCGCCCTCTCGCTGCCCAACATGCTTGTCATCCGCAGCGTGATGGGGACGAAAAAAACGCTGGTCTTCATCGTGCTGGTTGTTATCATGGCAACGATCAGCGGAATGCTCTACGGATCGATGTAAGTGCTCCGAACCTACTCCCATATCAACGTAGCAGGAATACCATAATGGACAACAGTTCCGTACAGACGCCGATGGATCTCATGAAAGTCCTGTCTCCGGAAGGAACACGCACGTACATGGACCATCGCGCCCAGATCATGGATAATCCCGCACTTCAGTCGCTCACGGCCGAACAGAAACTACTGATCGGCATCGGTGTGGCTTCCGCCCTGCAGTCATCGACATGCACGATGATGTGGACCAAACAGGCGGTGAAGGCAGGAGTGTCAACCGCTGAAATCATGGAAGCAATTCTCGTTGCACGGCTGATGAAAATGGCGACGGTTAATGACACGGCGGCCGAGGCGATGGCGTGGCTTCAGTCGGGCGATCGATGATCGCATTGGTCACGACGCTTTCTGGACCACCGATCGCCACTGCCGGTCGTTTTCCGCGAGGATCAACCCTTCTGTGCGGCATCTGCACCCTGCTTGTCAGTATTGCGCTTATTCTACCGAGACAGGTTGAGGCGCAGTGTACATGCATGGGTGGTGCTGCGGTGGGAGGTGGCATCCCGGGTGCTTCCGCACAGTCGATGAGCGTCGTGCCCGAAGGGGACTTGCAGGTCTCGTTTTCCTATCGGTACAGTTACGGAGATACGTATTTCCGTGAGTCTGAACAGGCGGAAAGCGGATTGGTACAGTATTATCGCGTGCATTTTCTCGACGTGTACGGTGGGTACGGCCTGACCGAGGATCTGACGATTGACGCCGGTCTCGGACTCTTCCCCCTGAAGCTCCAGCAATTTCCTGACTACCAGATTCGAGGAACAGGAATCTCGCATCTCGATATCGGTGCGCGCTATCTCCTGGCAGGTGGGGATTGGGATAGCCATGAATGGAGCGTCGGGATGTATGGACGGATTCCCCTCGAGCGCTCGTCGGACAATCTTCCACAGCATATCAGTCCATCCACTGGCGCGGCTGCATTGATCGCCAGTACACGAATCTCGATTGATGTCCATCAGGGAAGACATTTCATCGTGTTCACCCAGACGGGCCAATACCAGGATGTCAATTCCTCCTCGTATCGGTACGGCCCGTCGTTTACAACGAGCATCGGTGGGATCTGGAGTGCCTCCGAGACGATTGTCACACGGACCGACGTGCGTGGCGAGATTTATCTTCGGGACAGTTTCTTTGGTGACCGCCTCGCCGACACCGGACGTTTCACCGTCTCCCTGACGCAAAGCATCGGCATTCGTGTCGGCAACATGATATTCGCACCGTATCTCGACTATCCGATATATCAACAGTACAACGGACATCAACTCGCCAACGACTTGAGTGCCGGTCTGAACGTCATCTGGAATGCCATATCCTCGGATTGATACGTGATGGTTTCAAAACATAGCGTGATTCTTATTCTTCTTGTGCTGCGAATCGGTTTTCCGCAATTTGGGGCCGCACAACCGTATCCTGCGATCGAACCGTTGAAAAAGCTGGCGGAACGGGCCGTGCGGTTCAGCCACCTGCGGCAGGCGAACCTTGCCGCAACACTGGCGATCAAGACCGAAGCCGAATACAATTCTACCGGGTACCTTCCCCGTATCGCGACGCACGGGAGTTTCAGTTATTTCAAGTTTCTGCTCCCGAACAAACAAAAGCTTCTGGGAGATTCGAAGTCCGATATATACACCGATATATCACTCGTCGTCCCCATTTATGATTGGGGAAGGATATCCGCCAGAAACGAGATTGTCGATCACGAAGTCTCCTATCGTGAGGATTTCGGAAGGCAGGTGGAATTCATGCTTGTTCGCGACGTGACGGATGCATACTGCGAGTATCTCGCCGCCACATCGGAAGCTGCCTTGCACCAGATCGGGCTTGAGCGCCTTCGTGACCATCTGTCCATTGCCCGACGGCGATATGAGATCGGACGTACTCCCGAAACCGATGTACTGAGAATCCGTTTTCAAATCGAAGCAGCAGACAAGGATGTGCAGGCAGCCCGCGAACGCGTGGGCCGGGCCTATTCGACGCTCCAGCATCTCTGTTTTCTCGATTCCACCGACAGCGTTGTCTCGCCTCTGCAGAATGATGCGCGGCTTTCGGTGACGCCGCTGCTGGCTGTACTCCAGGATTCCCTGGCACGCACGATCGCAGCCCGCCACCCCCTGCTCCGCATGGCATCATCTGAATATGCCATGGAGCAGCAGCAGCAAGAGCTGGCCACGCTGGAGAACAGGCCCGAGATGAATTTCTTCGGAATTGCGAGCTGGGAGGACGGTTCCATCCCGTTTGGCGCCAATTTCAATTACAACATCGGGATAGAAGTACGCTACACGCTTCCGTTTCTCGGAGGCAGCGGTTATCAAAGCAGGATCGAACAAAGCGAATATCGCCTCGCGCAAAAGACCGAGGAACAGAAGCAGCTCACGCTGGAACTACGAATGGCGATCGATCGCTCGCTTTCTGTTCTGGGTGGTCTGGTCACACAGCAGGCGATCACTGACAGCATGCGTGTACTGGCGGCCAGGAGCGTCGAGGTTGCACGCGAGATGTACAATGCGGGCCAGGTCCCCATTACCGATCTTCTCGATGCCCAGGCATCACTGACACAGACTTCAATCACGAGAGAGGCATTGTCCATTGCCTTCCTCAAGGAATATGCCACGTTGATGTATTACGCGGGCAATGGGCATTGGTTATTCAACATGGAACAACA
Source organism: Bacteroidota bacterium (assembly GCA_018224415.1). Taxonomy (GTDB): domain Bacteria; phylum Bacteroidota; class Ignavibacteria; order SZUA-365; family SZUA-365; genus SZUA-365. Next base: position 12,502 of record JAGTUZ010000027.1, read on the forward strand.
ACGATGAAGATCATTCAAACCGTTGCGATCGTCACAGTCTTCGTGGCGTTGGCCGGTGGCACGCTATCGTGTGACAAGAAAGACGAAGGCGTTGCCGCGGGCAAAAAGAAACTCCCACTCGTCAGCGTTGCTCCCGTGGAGGACCAGGCCTTGCGGTCTGTTGTTTTTCTCACGGGAACAGTTCAGGCGAATCTCCAAAGCCGGATCAGTACCCCCATTGATGGCGTTGTCGTCGCCTTGAAGGCTCGGGAGCATCAGAAAGTTGGTGTGGAGGATGTTGTTGCCTTTGTCAGCAGTCATGAACGCCTCTCCCTCGTCGCGAGCACCTTGAACCGTATCAAGGAAGTCGAGACACGCCTCCGCGCCTCGGGTGCAATCGATGAACAAGCGACGGCGCTGCGACAGGAAATCGTGAGACTTCAACGCGAATTGGAGGAGGTTCGCAACATCCACAAAGAGGTCCCCGTGATTTCTCCAATTGCAGGGACTGTTACAGAGCGTCATGTGGACGTTGGCAGCATGGTTTCGGCGAGGGATCCGTTGATCACCGTCAGCGACATGCGTTCGCTTGTTGTCAAGGTCCAGGTGCATGAACAGTATTTCAGTGCACTCGGAAAAGGCCGGAAACTCAAGCTCTCCTTGAATGCCTACTCCGGTGATACACTTCATGGATACATAGATCTTGTCTATCCGCATGTTGATGCAAGCACGAGGACAGTCCTTGTCGACATTCGTATCGTGAATCCCGCTCGACCGTTGATCCCTGGGATGCTTGCCGAAGTGCAATTGCCTGTCATCCGCGAGCGGACGTCGCTCATGATACCGGAGAGGGCAGTGCTGAAGACACCTGATGAAACGAGTATCGTTTTTATCGTCCAGGCAGATGGCACGGCCCGCAGGAGGATTGTCGAAACGGGTGTGATCGAAGGTGGAATGATCGAAATTGTGTCCGGACTGCAGGCGGGGGAAACTGTTGTGACGGACGGTCAGGAACGGTTACGGGATGGTGTGCTCGTGAAGGTCGTGAAATCAGTCGTGACAGGAAAACAATGAAGCTCAGTACCGTGTCGGTCGCGCGGCCGGCAGCGACCATCATGCTGATGATTGTGACCATTCTGCTGGGGGTCGCGGGTTTTTACCGTCTGCCGACAAACATGCTCCCCGACATTACCTACCCAATGGTCAAGGTCTATGTATACTGGCCCGGAGCCACTCCCGAGAAAATCGAGAATGAAATCGCCGCGATCATCGAAAGAAAGATGGCAACCGTCGACGATCTGGATTACATGGAGTCGACCTGTGAAGAGGGCGTCTATACCCTGCTTGTCAATTTCGACTACAGCTCTGATCGGGACATTGCCTATCAAGACGTCCTTGCGAAAATGGGCCTCGTCCGCAGGGACTTGCCGCGTGGCATCCTCGAACCGGTTGTGTTCAAGGCCGATCCCTCGCAGCTGCCGGTAGTGGAACTTCTTGTCTCGGACGAGAATCTCAGTCTCACGCAATTGCGAACATGGGTCGATAACGAATTTCAGGAGGAGTTCGCCTCTGTGAAGGGCTCTGCCGGTACTGCATTGTCCGGTGGCATGTCCCGGGAGATCCGTGTTCATCTTGAACCATTGAAAGTCCTTGCCCACGGTGTTTCGCTCAATGAGGTGTCACAACGGCTGCAGGAGGAGAACGTCGACGTCATGGGAGGGCGTATCATCACGAATCGGCGGGATTACATCGTCAGGACCTACGGTGAATATCGCTCCATCGCCGAGATCGAAGGGATCAGGATACGAGAAGGGCGGGATGGTTCGACGGTGTACCTCAGGGATATCGCCTATGTCGAGGATTATCATGGCGTGCAGCGGATCCGGACGAAATACAACAATCGTGAGGGTGTACGGATCTCGATTTTCAAACAGGCGGCAGCGAATGCTGTCACGGTTTCCGACCTTGTCGCAAAGAGAATGCAGGATCTTCGCGAGGAATTGCCACCCTCGGTTCAACTCGACATTATCTATGATCAGGCCGAATACATCCGCTCCGCGACACGCGGCGTCCTGGATGCGATGCTGCTCGCCGCCATCCTCGTCGCAGGGGTGTCGTCGTTTTTCCTGTCAGGCTGGCGTCGAATACTGGCGCTGCTGCTCAGTCTGCCGGTCACGGTGCTTGGCACGTTTCTGTTCATGGATATTCTTGGTTTCAGCATCAATATTTTCACATTGGGTGGTCTCGTTGTTTCCATGACCGTCGTGCTTGACAACAGCGTTGTCATGCTGGAGAATATCACGCGGCTGCAGGAGTCCGAAACCGGTCGCGCTGATGCCGCAACGGAAGGAGCGGCGCAGGTCGGAAAAGCCATCGTCACATCAACCATTACCTTTCTCGCATTGTTTGTCCCCTTTCTCCTTGTACCGGGCCTGACATCCCTGCTCTTCCGTGAACTGGTCGTCACGCTGGCACTGATCATCCTTCTGTCAATGATTGTCTCGCTCACGCTCACCCCGATGCTGATGCAGCTGCTCTATCGTGGCGGAGCGGTGAGAGCATCCGCGGGTGGATACATCAAGATCGCCGCGGATGCGTCCATCGCCGCGATCGTGAAGATATACACGCCGTTGCTCCACTTTTCGCTCCGGCATCCATGGTTTGTAACAGCGGCATTTTTTGTTGCATTGCTTCCAGGGTGGTATCTCCTCCGGGAGATTGGCACGGAAGTCCTGCCCCGTGCCGACGACGGGCTGATCACGGTCAAGGTTCTCCTTCCAGCGGGCACGGAAATGAATGTGACGGAGAGCGTCCTTCTGCGTGTTGAAAACGTCCTGGCGCAGCGCCCGTATATCGCAGGGTACGCATCGCTGGCAGGTGGACGCGTTTGGGGACTCGTGACAACCGAGAGCAGTTATGAAGGCGAGGTCAACATCCAGTTGGTACCGCCATCGGATCGTCCCATGACAACCGATGAGTATGTAGAGCAACTCCGTCCCGCGGTCCTGTCCGCGGCAATGGCACCCGGTGCTGTCATCAAGGTATTTCATACAAAGATGAAAGGCATCCGGCAAGTCGGACAGTTTGATATCGAATTGGAAATCCTTGCATCACGCAGCAAGAAGATGTCCGAAATCTACGAACAGGCGGAAAATCTCAGAAAGGTCCTTTCCAGCAGAAAATACCTCACTGGTCTCGATATATCACTTCAGCTTGACAAGCCGGAATACCAGATCCAGATACGAAGGCAGCAGGCCGCGGATCTTGGGTTCAGTTCGGCGGATATAGCGAATTCCATCCGTGTGTTGATCGAGGGCGCGGTGCCCACGCGCTACAAGGAGGACTCGTATTACTACCCGATCCGTGTTGTTCTCGACGAACGGAAGGTGTCATCCGTTGACGTTCTGCGAAATCTGACGTTGAAAACCGCTTCCGGTATCGCCATTCCTCTTGATGCGGTGGCGGAAATCCAGAAAATCAATGGCCCTCTCCGTATCGAACGGAAAAACCAGGATCGCATCATCAAAGTGACCGCGAATGTCGCCGGCAGAAGCATCGGGGATGCAACGGAAGACTTGAAGTCGCTTCTCGAAAATCATGCGTTTCCCGCCGGTTACCATCTTGAATTCGGTGGCCAATCACAGATGCTGTCCGAGAACATGAGTCAGATGGGCTTCATCCTGCTGCTCGCCCTCTTTCTTGGGTATGCGGTTCTTGTCGTGTATTTCGAGGATTTTCTTCGTCCCTTGATCATTGTCATTCGCATCCCCCTCTCGCTGGCCGGGATTTCCATTGCACTGTATCTGACGGATACACCTATCAGTGTGACCGCACTCATCGGCGTGATTGTCCTTACCGGGATCGAAATCAATAACGGTGTACTTCTGCTCACGTTCATCGACACGTTGCGCGCTGAAGGTCAGGATATTCTCTCTGCCATCACGAACGCCTCTCTGATACGGTTGCGGCCCATTTTCATTACCGGAATCAACAGTATCTTTGGATTGCTGCCACTGGCCCTGACGATCGGAGACGGGACGGAAATGCTCAAACCGATGGCGATCGTCGTGATCGGAGGCCTGATCATTGGTTTCCTCCTCGTCTTTATCTTTATTCCCGTGACCTACCTGCTTCTGTATCGAAGCACATCACCGCACCCTGTCGGTACGTGACAGGGAACGTATCACACGCCGTATCGGAAACATGGAGGACCCGAATGAAAACATACATCCACAAATTGACTGTCTGCCTGCTGTTCCTCCTCGTCCCATCCGGTTGTTCGGACGAGTCCCCGACCGCCCAACAGCCCGTAGAGTCTGTCTCGCAGGTCACGTTCATCGAAATCGGCTCCGATCACTGCGAGCCCTGCAAGCTGATGCGGCCGATCATGGACTCCCTTGCCCGGAAATACGGGGCGGAACAATTAACGGTCCTTTTCTACGACGTGTACAAGAACAAGGCCGAGGCGGAGCCCTACCACATCCGTGTCATGCCAACGCAGGTGTTTCTCGACCGGGACGGAGTGGAATTCCATCGACATGAGGGTTTCTATCCGGAAGCCGAAATCGATTCCCTGCTCATTGGAAGAGGCCTGAAGATACTCACGGGCGGCTGACAGGAAAACGTGGACGTCCCCATCATTCCTGATCCGGTGTTGCGGCCACTTCGCCGAACAGGAAAATCACATTCTCTTCATTCCCGATTTTAAGACCCACCGATCCGTTGAATTGTCCCACGTACTGCGGGGTGACCCCAATCGAGAGCGTAGCGCTCTCGTTTGGGGCGAGGCGCAGGAATTCGGGTGTAATCGTGCCGCCTTCGAGCGGCAGGTTCGTTCCGCCCGCCGCCTTGCGGTCATTCGGATACGATGTAAGGCTCACGCCCGTGGTTTCGACCAGCAGGTCGCGGTCGGAGATGTTCGTGATTTTCGACTGCACGAAACTCCGCTTGCCGACCGTCGCGCCGGTGAAGGTGATATACGACGGCTGGATGTCGATGTCACAGTGCACGTCGGCCGTGATGCGCAGCACGGTGTGCGGTTTCTGCTCGTCCTTCAGATACAGGCTCACCGTCTTGCTTACCTTGCCGCGCGAACCCCGGGGGGGAGTGAACTTCGCGAGAATGCGCGCCTCGCCGCCCGGCGGAATCACCTTGTCGCTCAGGATCACCGATGTGCAGCCGCAGCTCGATCGCACCGAGCCGATCTCCACCGCCTCCGTGCAGTCATTGCGGAAGGTAAACGTATGTTCGACCGTGGCGCTCTGCTTCACTTCGCCGAAATGGTGTTCCACCGGTTCGGTGAGTTGGAAGCAGGGGAGGGATGCCGTCTCCTGTGCGTTGACGTTGATCACGCCAAGGAGCAGGAAGGAGAGGAGAAAGGGGAGAGGGGAAAGGGAATTCGGTTTCATTCCATCAATCTACATTTCAGCGGGGTATGAGGCCAGTCGAAATGACGTGCACCGGGGCGACGCGATACGCAGTACGTTGTACGTTGTA
>JAGTUZ010000028.1 GCA_018224415.1 Bacteroidota bacterium
AAGGCCTCGACGAGCGCGGGACGCGTGATGCGCAGGTTCATGGTTTTGGGGTCGTGGCAGTCCTGACAGCCGATGTTGTTGACGATTTCGGAACCGAGATTCGTCCAGGTATCCATATAGAATGCGCCCGGTCCCCGCTCGTTCATCACACGCGGCACGTCGGTACTCTTGCAGCTCCAGCAGGTGGCCGGCTGCGGCACGCCGGTGCGCAGGGTATTGCGGATGTCCTCGATCGCGTGGTAATGGCCGCGGCCCTGACTGTAGTCGCGCGAGAAGGCGTAACCCGCCCAGAGAATAACGAGCTCGGGGTATTTTTCCAGATAATCCACCATCGCGTTTCCACCGTGCTTGCTCAGGAAGTCGGTATCGGCAGTGGACTTGTAGGTCTCGTATTCGCGGGGATAGTTGGCGCCCCAGATCTCGTTGCGGGGTTCCCATTCAGCGATCGGTTTGGCCTGCACCAGCAGGTCGGCTTCGCCCCGGCGCTCGATGATGGAAGCTCCGAGCAGACCGATGAGGAAGACCACGACCAAGGTGCCGAGGAAGATCAGCCAGCCCAGCCAGGGTTTTTCCTGCACGATGTCCATGATGCGTCGTTTCATGAGATTCAGCTCCTTGGATGCGTGTTATTTGTTGTCCGATTTGTCAAGATAATTGCGGATCCAGTCAGGCGTGACGGGGCCGGGCCGCGGCACGCGGGCGTAGGGCGTGGAGGCGAGGCTGTTTACCCGGCCGTGCGGCACCTCGCGGTGGCACTCCCAGCAGAGCAGGCCCTCGCCCGCGCGGGCGTTCATCGCCGTGAGGCTGCCCGACGATACCCGGTGCACGAGATCGTCGTGGCAGCGGATGCAGTTTTCCTGCACCACGGTGACGCCGGCCTCCTTGATCTGTATCACCTGCGGCTCGAGGCGGAGGGTGAACATCGTGGCATGCCGCATGCCGTCACTGGCCTTGAAGGCGTAGGTGCGGAGGATGTTGTCCTGCGGCACGTGGCAGTCGTTGCAGGTGGTCACCCGTCCGTGGCTGCTGCGCTGCCAGGTCGCATACTGCGGTGCCATGACATGGCAGTTCACGCAGGTGCGGGGGTCGTCGGAGAGATACGACACGGCATTCGACACATAGAAGACGAACGCGCCGAACCCTCCGAGCATCCCGAGCGCGAGGATCACCGGCAGGCGCCACTGCGGCGGGGGAATGAAAAAACGGATGAGACGTTTCATGATTTCTCTTGCTTGCTGAAACGGTCTGTATTCAAAGGGTACTAAACTCTCCTAAGAGAATCAAAAATTCACGGTGGTCATCAGGTAGGCCCAGTTCGTGGCGTCGGTTGTTCCTGCAAGGACCACACGGTCGGCCGCGCCGGAAAACATCGAGTACCCCAGCGTCATGCCCACGGCCTTCGCGACGGTCCACTTCGCGGTGATGTCGATCTCCGTGCCGATGGCCTGATCCTTGTTCTCCATTCCGGTGAACTCCGCCGGATCCGAGGCGGTGCTGAAGAGGTGAAGGTCTACAGCCAGTGAGAGACCTTCGACCGGGACGAGGCTCACTTGCGCGATGATATCCTGGAGGCCGAGACCGTTGGTGTTGCCCGGGATGTTCAGGAAATAATCCATGAATCCGTAGTACTTGTGATTCGTCGCGTACAGCGTATGGAAAGCAGTGTAGTCGCTGCTCCCTGCATCCTGTCCCGAGAGTCTGTCGAAGCCCACGCCGAGACGCAGCCCTGCGAAATCGGGGAGGGAGTAGCCCAGGCGCACACCGATCATGTTTGCGTTGATGTTGCGGGACTGGTTTCCGGTGATATTGTAATCACCCATCTGCATCGCGGCGTCGAGTTCGTAGTCAAGGCTGGAGAAATGGCCACCGGTATAGATACCTGCGGTCATACGGTTCTGCGAAATCACGTTGCTGGTGGGGACCGTGACCGAAGGATTGTCATAGAGGAAAAACGCCTGCACGGTTCTGCGCGCCTGTTTCGGGGACCATGCCGCCCAGCCGCCGGCGAGGAACACGTCGCGCGTATAGTCCGGTGCGACCGGATTGCGCGTGATGGCGGCGCCGATCGCGTCGAGGCGAACATCGCCCGCGGTCAGGCGCAACACGCCGGCGTCGAAGGTCTGTCCGTACGGATGCCAGTCGATGGCGCCGAGGAAACGCTCGTTGGCGTAGACCAGCGCCTGGCGGCCGAGGGTGAAGCCCAGCAGTCCGTCGGCCAGTCCCTTCACATCGACGTACCCCTGCCGCAGGTCGAAATGTTGTGCGCCGCTGTTGAACGTGCTGCTCTCCTCGCCGAAGGTGCGGGCGTCCTGCACCTCGGCGACCACGCGCACCTGTTCGTTGACTGTCGCAGTGGCCTTCAGTCGTGTGCGCAGCTGATGGTAGACGTCGTGATGCTGCGTTTCGAGAAAGCTCTTGTCGTTGAACTCGCTGCGCTCGCGCAGCTGTCCCGAAAACTCGATGCCCTGCGCCGCCAGCGGACCCACCGCCAGCACCAGAAGCAAAAACATCGTAAGCGATTTCATCCATGTACTCCTGTATGATAAATCATGGTGTATCCGCCGCGCTCTTCCTCCCTCTCTCCTTCCAGGAAAGGGGGCCGGGGGGTGAGGTCCTGTCACCCGCATCTCCCCGCCGCGCTCTTTCTCCCCCTCTCCTTCCAGGAGAGGGGATCTCTCAATAGCTCCCGGCCGAGCCGGAGGTCGTGGCCTCCCCGGAGGTCGCGTCCTCCGGTGGCGCGCTGCCCTGGTTGTGCTGGTAGATCGGATTGTCGATGTCCTTGATCCGCCGGGAGAATTCCTGTTCGGTCACGCTGCTGTGCCAGTTGCCCGTGAGCATGGCGAAGCCGGTGACGAGCAGGAATATGCCGATGACCGACGCAGCCACCCAGGCGGGCTTGAATGCGAAACGGGATTTCCGGGATGCTTTCAGCTGCAGGGTATCGCGCACGGGACAGGCTTCCACACAGGCCATGCAGGATGTGCATTCGTCGGACATCACAACATTCAGACGGTCGACCGCGATGCGGTTCGGACAGGCCTTCGCACATTTCGCACAGTCGATGCAGTTCTCGGCGTTACGGGTGATGCGAAAGGGACTGAGCAGTCCCGTGATTCCCAACAGTGCGCCGTACGGACAGAGGTAGCGGCACCAGAAATTCCTGATGACCATGGAAAGCGCGACCAGAATGCCAATGACGACGAGAGAGAACTGTGTGATGTTTTTAAAGAATAAAAACATTTTGACATCCGCAACCTTGTTGTACGGACTGTCGAGGAACTGCTGGAGAGAGAGCGCATCCATTCCAAAAAACACCACCCAGACCAGGAAGGCGAGCATGAGATATTTCAACGATCGCAGGGGGTAATCGAGCCAGCGCCATACGCCGAAGTTGCGACCGAAGATTTTCCTGCCGAATTCTCCGATGTTCTCCGACACCGTGCCGATGGGACAGAGCCAGCTGCAGAATGATTTTTTCACCAGCACGGACATGAGGATGATGGCAAGAAGAATGAACGCTCCCGCCGGATGCACCGGGTGGATGCTGCCGCTGAGGAAAAAATAGTACAGGGTCATCAGGGCGGAAATGGGAAGGAATCCCTCGACGCCCGGTGGACGCAACAACGCGATCGCACCACTGCCCTCATGCCAGAAATACCAGAGCGTGAACTCCACGCCGATCCAAAGACAGAGAAGAATAAAAACAAATTGAACCCAGAATCGAAGCTGCTGGCTGTTGCCCGGTGTGCGCTTCCGTTCGTGCAGGCCGTTGCCCATAGGTGCGTCTTTCTTGTTTGTCGATAGTAGAGTCTATTATCGATATTACGGAGAAAAAAAGTCCAGAACTCCGATGTCAGTTCCGCTTCAAATATTCCTTTACCACGTCGGTGATTTTCTCGCGTGAAGCGGGGAGGAGGTCGGCGAGGCTGTCGGAAGACAGCATCTCACGGATGGTATCGCGTACCTGGCCCCAGCGGTCATGCACCGGACAGGGTTTGCCCGTGCCGCAGCCGGGGAAGCCAAGCACGCAGCGCTCGAAGAAATCGAGTCCGTCTATGGCGGCAACCACGTCGATCAGGTGGATGTGCTCGGGCGCACGCTGCAGCGTGAAGCCGCCATGCACGCCTTTGAAGGAGGACAGTACGCCTTTCTCGCTCAGCGATTGCAGGATCTTGGCGAGGAAATGCACCGGGATGGACAGCTCGGACGCGATTTCCTTGATGCCCACACGGCGGTCCGGCTGCGTGGCGATGTACAGCGTCGCCTGGATCCCGTATTCACAAGCTTTGGAAAAAATGATGGACATGGCAAGTAACATCGAGTTTATAGTCGATGTTAAGCTACGCACTTTTTCTCCGGAATGCAAACAGATGTTCCCCCAGCCAGGCGATGAATAGCAGAAGCAGCAGCGTGAATGTGCCCGCCTGGTCCAGTGCCCGTTCGCGGGAATGACGCGTGTGGCAATTCGCTGCGTTTACCATGAGAACAGCGCCTCGCCCAGCTCTTCGTCTACCATGCGAAAGGCGCCGTGCTTGAGTGTGACGGAGAACACGCGCACCGGGAATCCCGGGGCGATACGAACGCGCATGACGTCGGTCGTGGGCAGTCCCTTGCTGACGGACGTCCACGTGGCGCCTTTGTCGGTGCTGCGATGGACGCCGCTGTGGATGGCAGAGATATAAATAATGTTCTCGTTGCGCGGATGAATGGCGATCTCTGAAATCTCGCCGATGTCATTGAGTTTCTCCCAGTCCATGCCGGCGCTCGCGCTGCGATACAGGCCGGCGCCGCGACCCGTGACCCCGATGTAGACGATGTTGGGGTTGGAGGGGGAGAACGTGATCGATCGTACGCCGGTCCCCTCGTCCCTCCCAGAGAAACCGGTGGTGGACTCGTTCCATGTCACACCGGAATCGGATGTACGG
>JAGTUZ010000029.1 GCA_018224415.1 Bacteroidota bacterium
GCAAGCCGGGTTTGCATCTGCCGCGTGCTTGCGAGGCGTACGAGATCCTCTTGGTACAGCAGCTCGAGATTGTTCCAGAAATGTGCCGGTCGTCCGAGCACACGTTCGAGCTTCAGCGCGGTCTCCGGCGTGACCGGTGCCTTTCCGTTCACGATCTCGTTGATCGTTTTCGGCGTGAGCCCCGTCCGCTCCGCCAGTTCCGCCTGCGTCATGCCGATGGATTCAATGTGCTCTTCGAGCACTTCGCCCGGTGCGATGGCCTCGTTGGGGAGAAACGGGATGCGTTCCTTCTTACTCAATTCGCGCCCTCATTGAACTGTTTCGCGAGTTTCCTGCTGTGGAAAGATACTTCCACGACAGCTCCCTGGCAAGAATTTTCTTAACCTACTAAGTTAATATTTTCAATCACCCCCGCTCGCTCACCGCATAAACGGCGACTCCTTCCCCGAACCCGTGATGTACACCTGTTTCTTCGCGCGCGTCGCGGCGACGTAGAGCAGCGACCGCTCCATCAGCTCGACATGGCGGCGCGATTCATCGTCCCCCGCGCCGTCGACGGCCCACTTCAGCGGCATGGTCTGCGCGTTGATGCTGGCGATGATCATGTACTCGAATTCAAGTCCCTTGACGCGATGCATGGTGGCGATGCGCACCCCTTCGCTCGAGCGGTCGTCTGCGGCGTCCCTGCCGAGCGGGTGCATGGCGATGTCGAGCATCTCGAACGCGCCGGCGAATTTGTCCAGGACGCTCTTCGTGCGCAGGACGAGACAGGCGTTCCGGTAATGGCCCTGCCGCTCCTTCAGTCCGTCGAGTATGTCGCGGATGTATTCAATCTCCTCGCGAAACGTATCGAAATGCCGGCACACGGGCGCCTCGCCGTGCAGTAGTGACCGGTAGCCATCCTGGCTGCCCTCGCTGCCGTCAAGGTCGTCGAAGGTGACGCCACGCAGCAGCGACACCGCCCAGCGCCGGGTCTCCTCGGTCGTGCGGTAATTGACGCGCAAAAAACGCGAGCGGCCGCGGATCTCGATGCCGCATTGTCCGAGGACGATGGGCCGCCCGTAAATGCGTTGATGGGGGTCGCCGGTGATGAAGATGTCGTTGGGCTGCGGGGGCAGCATGGCACGGACCAGCCGGAATACCTCGGACTTCATGTCCTGCGCCTCGTCGATCACGACGGCGCGGTACGGCAACACCTCTCCCGACCGCTCGAGGAGCAGCCGGCATTCCCGGAGCACGTCGTCGGGCTCGAAACGTCCCTGCCGCTCGAGCAGGTCGCGGTATTCCTCGAACAACGGCCAGATCCTCCTGCGCTCGGTTTCGGAAAGACGCACGCCCCGACCCGTGCGCGACGCCTTCAGGTAGTCCTCGAGATTTCGGATCGCCTGCTCCTGTATCACCTGCTCCCACTCCTCCCGGTAGAAGGAGTCCGGCAGCCGAAGCGCGTCACGGTGCATGTTCAGGGCATCCTCCCACGGGGCGCGATGGTCGCCGTGGAAATGCATCACATACTCCCAGCCACGGCCGCGCAGGAAGGTGTCGGCCCAGGCGTCGATGTTGATCACCTCCACTCGTGAGAGTTCCTCCTCGCAACACAGTTGCCGGAGATTCTCGCGGATGTCGATCGCGAGATTGCGCGTGAAGGTCGTCACGAGCACGCGCTGCGCGGGATCCGTGACCACGCTGTCGAGCAGCCATTTCACCCGGTGCATCGCCGCCACGGTCTTGCCCGTGCCGGCTCCGCCGAGCACGCGCATCGGACCGTTCGCCTGCATGCCCACGACCTGGCGCTGCGAGGGATGCAGAAACACCCGCCAGTGCTCGAGCGGCGCGTCGAGCACTTCCTGGAGTTCCGCGGCGTCGGTCACGACAGTGAAGCGCCGCAGGGCGTCGGGATGCCGCAGCGCCGCAGCGAAATCCTCCCTGTTGGCATCGGCGGCGGCATGCTCCTGCACCGCGGCCCAGGTTTCCTCGTACGACATGCCGGCGGCAAGGCCATAGAGCGCCTCGGCGGCTTCCTCGGGAAGATGCACGGAGACGCCATCGAGATCGCTCTCGGTCACAAGCGCCCGAACCAGCGGAAGCAGCGGTTCGGGCACACCGAGGGTCACGAGTTCCCTGTCCTTGACATGGTCGAACAGACGCGGGGTGGATGACGGCACCTCCACCGGATCGTGGGCGACATGGGACGCCGCCGCATCGATGTCGTACATCTGAAGTGCGCCGGTGATGGGATTGACCGAGACGCGCTTGCTCTGTCCCCATTCGTACGCCCGGTCGTGCAGGTCGACCCAGAGCAGGATGAAGAGATTCCCCTGTGGCGCCTTGAGGACGATGCCTCGATACTCCCGGTCGATGCGCACCGAACGCATGTTCTCATCGCTGCTCTGGAATTTTTCCAGATTGATGCCCGACGAAGCCGGATTCTCCTGGAATTTCTCGATGAACTCCTGCGTCTTCTTCTGCTGCGCCTTCGGCAGCGCCGCAAACGCCTTCAGGAAATCCTTCCCCAGACTGATCATCACATCATGCATGAAATCCCCGCATCTGTTGTCTTTTCATCCGTCATCCTACATCTGTCAATGGGACCGGATTCAGATGTCGATGATCAAGAACGTGCTCCCTGAGTCCCGTAGGAATTGCGAGATCAGTTGAAGGAGTCTCATGCGGCGGAAATCTGGAGACGCTTTTCTCTTTCGGCCGCGAAGGACAGGCATGCGCGAATGTCATCTTTTGTCAGTTCAGGAAAATCCTGAATGATCTCGTCCTCCGACATTCCCGACGCCAGGTATTCGAGGACGTCCGACACGGTGATCCGCAAGTTGCGCACACACGGTTTTCCGCTCCGTCGACCGGCCTCGATCGTGATGATGTTTCGATAATCCATGCCAGAACCTAGCAGTTTCTGTACGCAAAGGCAAGACCATTCACCCGATATCCTGGATCTGAGATCCTACATCCGTCATTTGTCATTCCTCATCTGTCATTCCTCATTTGTCATCTGTCATCTGTCATTCCTCATTTGTCATCTGTCATCTGTCATTTGTCATTTGTCATCTGTCATTTATCATTTCCCACAGCCTCAAACCCCGGCACGAACTGCCACAGGTTCACCGCCGAGAGCATCTGATTCCAGCACTCCCGGTAGGCGGGGAAACACGCGGCCTGCGCCGTGCCGTCGTGGAATCGCAGCAGCACCCGCAGGTCGGCGTAACGGGAGGGATCGGCGGCCGAAGCCAGAGGCAGCACGCGCGCGACGATGCCGTAGCGCAGACCGTGTTCGCCGATGGGGATCTCCCTTTCGTCGTGCAGCACGGCGCCGCTCGCGGACGGGACGAACGCGGGGATCTCGCCGCCGTCGCCCGGCGCGCGCAGCTGCGCAAGGCGCGAGGCGGATTGCATTTCGGATACGGTTTTCCTGTTCTCGAGACCGGCCAGCGCATGCAGCACGGCGTAGTGCTCCCAGTCCGCGTCGTCGCCGTCGGCGAGATAGGCCAGCAGCTGCGCCATGGGATTGGCTTCGGTCATGGGACGCAGCGCGCGCACGGCGGGGGGAATGCTGGGCTGTCCGAGCAGC
>JAGTUZ010000030.1 GCA_018224415.1 Bacteroidota bacterium
AGCGTACAGCGTACAGCGTACAGCGTACAGCGTACAGCGTACAGCGTACAGCGTACAGCGTACAGCGTACAGCGTATAGCTTCTAACAGCCGCCGACGGCGCGCTTGATCACCTTGGGTGCGACGGGGGCGGCGCTCTGCGCGGCGATCACGGCAGGCATGGCGCGGCTGGCGCGCGTGCGGAAACGGTAGGTGTCGATGTCGTGCCGGTTCGCGGGCACGCGCGTGGTATCGAAATGGAGGATGTCGCGTTCGAAGGCCGCGAGCCCTCCTTCAAGTATGCGGACGTTGTCATGCCCGAGTTCACGCGCGATGACCGCCATGCGCAGCTCGGTCGTCTCGTCGTCGGCAACGAGCACGTTGACCTTCTTCTTTCTCGCGAAGATCAACATGGGCTCCTTCTCGAAGAGATTGTTGACGGTGAACGCCGTTGCGTAGGGGAGCGGGAGGCTTTTGCGCGCCTCCAGCGAACGGAAGTCGATCACCTGCAACCGTGTATCCTCGTCGAGAATGCGGAAGGCGAACTCGTCGGGCGTCATGGTGCGCAGCTCGGCGCGAATGGACGGCTCGAGATTCTCTGTCGCGGCGAGCAGGGTGTCCTTTTCCGTCGGCAGCGCGAAACCGGAGAGGGCGATCATTCCCCCCAGGGCGGCGACCGAGACGGAGACACGGGTGAGCTGCACGAAGGGACGCTTCCGCCCGTTGACATGCGCCTCGACAAGTGAGACAGCCCAGAAGGCGAGCAGCGCCACGCCGGTCAGCATCAGCACGAATACGGGCTTCGGGATGCCCGTGGTTTCAAAAATCTGCGGACTGCCCCAATACCCGGATTTGTAAAGGTCCTCGAACAGGGGATACCCTTCGGCAAACAGAAGCACGCCGAGAAAGGAGCCGCCGATGAAGAGCATCGCGTCGACCTTGCCGATGGCGGCGGCGCAGACGCTGGTGCCGGGACAGAACCCGCCGATCACGAAGCCGAGGCCCATGATCAGTCCGCCCGCCAGGGCCGACCAGATGTAGGTCGGGTTGATGTAGATGAGATTCACATCCAGGAATCCGAAGTGCTGCAGGGCGATCACGCCGCCCATCGCGACGATGCCGGCGGTGAAGAACACGCGCAGCACGGTGAAGTCATAGCCGTAAAAGAGGCCGACCAGCTTTTTCGATGTCGAGAAGCCGGCCTGTTCGAGAATCCAGCCGAAGGCCACGCCGATGGCGATGGCGAGGATGAAGTTGAGATTCGGTCCGATGATGTCGGGTACGAGGGGTCCCATATCCTGCCTCCTTACAGCCAGAGTTTACGGAAGAAATAGGCGAAGGCATAGGCCCCGCCGAAAATGGCGAGCATCGTGATGATGCCGCCTGTGGAAAGCACGCCCATGCCGCTCAGCGCCGCGCCGCTGGTGCAGCCTCGGCCGAGCTGGGCGCCGAGTCCGAAAAACAGACCACCGAGCAGCGCGCCGGCCACGCGCATGCGGCTGGTGCTGTTCGGACCATGTTCCATCTTCAGGGCAAGGCGTCCGGACAGCAGTCCGGAGAGAAAGGCGCCGATCACCACGCCGATGACCTCGAACACGAGCCAGTTCTTGAGCGGACCGTCGGGATGCTCGGCCTGGTATTCGGCGTAGTATTTCGTGCCTGCGGCATGCGCGGGCGCGACGGTTTCCACCGCGGCGACGGTGGCGCTTTTCACCGCGCCGCTGGCGCCGAGTCCGCGGCCGGTGATGAAAATCGTGGCGATGAGCAGCAGTCCGAGCAGCACCCCCGCCAGGTAGGGATTCATATAGGGTTTCGGGTTCATGACTGCTTCTCCGTCGTTGGTGCGGAAACGATGACGATATTGACGTCCTGGTCCTCTTCCTCTTCATGCAGTTGTTCGTAGCCGGTGAGCATGGCGCGGAGGTTGCTGAACACCGATTCGCCGGTGGTCATCAGGTACAGATGCACGATCAGAAAGCCGAGCAGCAGGAAGGCGCCGGCGGTGTGCAGCACGGCGATGATCTCGAGCGATTCGATGTTCAGCGCCTCGATGCCGTGCCGCTGCGGGTACCGGTAGAAAATGTAGAGCAGGCCGGTGATGAGCATGCCGGGAATAATCAGTGTTTTCAGTCCGAAATACACGAGCTTCTGCAGCGGGTTGAGCTTGGTCAGCACGGTCTTGCGCGTGGGATGCGGTTCGTTGCGGAAGATGCCGAAGACGTAATAATTCATGTAGGCGCGCACGTGCGTGAGGGAGGGGATGTACTGCCGCCACTCGCCTGTGGTCAGGTGCCAGAAAATCGCAAAGACGATCAGGATGATCAGCGCATAGGCGGCGACGTTGTGATAGGCCACCGCGTCTTCGAAGCCGAAGAACGTGATGGAACCATGAATCTCGAAGCCGGTCAGCGCGAGGAACATGATCAGGAGGGCCTGGCTCCAGTGCCAGAAGCGTTCGAAGGCGCGATAGACGTAGACGGTGTTCGTGATCATGACGCAGCTCCGTTCTTTCTGCGGCGCGATGCGCCGATGCGCACGCCCGCGTGGATGACGACACCGAGGAAGGAAAGCAGGAGGATGGCCGCACCGCCGGTTTCCACGACGGGTGAGTAGTCGCGCCCGGGCAGATAGAAATCAGTCAGTCCCGCCAGGCGTCCGTCCTCCCGCGTGTGGCACTCGATGCACTGCACGGTGTTTTCCTTGGTGGCGACCATGTGGTTGACCGGCCAGTTCATTTCCGTCTCGATGAATGCGACCTCGCCGCTGAACGGCAGTCCGGCGTGTTCCATGCCGGCCCTGCTGGCGTTCTTCCAGTCGAAGTCCGTCCAGAACGCGCTGTCCCCGGCCGCATCCCCGTAGAGCTTCGGCATGATCAGCATGCCCGTCGCAGGATCATAAGGCTGCACGGCGCGATGCACTTTCACGGGATGGATTTTTGAATCCTCGTCGGCGTAGGAGCCATGCAGCTCGTTGAGCACGATGCGTTCGGTGCCGGGGGGCACAGTGTCGCCGAGCAGATAATGCGAGGCGGTACCGTTGAACCACTGGTATTCTGGTTGCAGATTCGTTCCCCATTCGAAGCTGCCTTTCGTGGAGAGATAGGTGTGGTTGCCGTCCTCGTCTTCGACGTGATACGGTTCGCCATCCTTGAGCTTCCCGGCGGTGGACCAGTCCCAGTGCGTTTTCGTGGCGTTCACCTTCGCATACGTGGGGATGTGGCAGGTCTGGCAGGCAACCTTCAGCGTGTGCTCGTTGAGAATCTCGTCGTCATGCGGCAGCTCGGTATGACAGGGTTCGCAGGTCGCGCGGTTGCGGTTCATCGACGAAAGCGAGTAGAGCTTGCCGGCGATATTGTGGTTCTCGGTGGTATGACAGTCGATGCAGCTCATGTCCATGCCGTCGATGCCCATGTGCACGTCCACGTCGCGGGTTCCTTGGAACATGGCCATCTCGAGATCGCCGTGTTTGACGTTGTTGCCGCCTCCTCCAAAGAAGTGACAGACGCCACAATTGTCGCGGTCGGGCCGACCCACATTCCGCGCGATCGTTCCCAGGTCGAGCGACGGATCGGGCGCGCCACCCTGCTCCGACGCCTTCGCGTACGTGTCGGTCTGGTCGTGGCAGATCAGGCAGTCGATGTTCTCGGCGTCGGTGTAGCTGAAGCCCTCCTCCGTCATGCCGAGACCGATATGGCATTTGGCGCAGCTTTGTTCGTTGCCCATGGCGCCGATGCAGAAATTGTTGACGGCGTTTTTCTTTCCGATGTACACCACGCCGCGTCCTTCGATGTACTCTTCACGCTCCCAGTTCCAGTGATTGCTCTGCATCACTTCGGTGTGACGGTGGTTGTGGCAGCTGATGCAGGTGCCGGTCACGTCCTGGGGACGCGCGAAACTCCGTTGCAGCTGGGGGAACAGGGAGTGATCAACGGAAGCGGATGGCTTCTGCTTCATCTGTTCGCGCAATTCGGCCATATGCGACGGTGGCGCGTGCTCGGGTGCGAACACGGTGTACGCCACCAGCACGGTCAGGGCGACGATCGTGAGAATCCCGGTAATACGTTTCATGCAGGTGCGTCTTTCTCTTTGATTAGGTCCGTGGATGACAGGCCGGAAAGGACGGGGCCCTGTATCGGAGTGATCTGTCTGAATATTGGGATGCACGGAATCGCAAGAAGATTCACGATCCATGAAAATAATTTCGGGCGGCTGGCCGTTTGTCACGGATTTCCTTGAAAACCGCACTGGGGAAGCCCATCCATGGAAGCCGCCGGATCATCAATCGGTGCCATTTTTCGCATCCCGGTTGCTATTCTTCGATCCCGGAGCAATATTTGGGCATTCGATCACTTCCCACTACCGTTGCAGCGCCCGTTTCCGCGGCGGGTGGTGGCATTTCCCGGAGGTTGTCATGTGCGTTTCCCGCTTGCTCATCGGTGTCTTTGTGTCGCTTGCCGTGGTGTTGCCCGCAGGACTGCCGGCGCAGACGGTTCTGGTGGATTTCGCTTCCTCGGCGGGTCAGAATGTCTTCGGAATGACGGGTTGGAATGCCCTGTTGAAAAGCGATGCGGTCACGTATACCGCCGAGGGTCCCGGTGGACTGGTGGCCGACGCTGCGGCCGACGAATACGCGGACTTCCAGGGCGTGCGTGGTGACGCCCGGGCATTCCGGGTCGGGGAACGCGTGGTCGTGACCTGGTTCAACCGTTCGCAGGAGACCATCCGCTTCACCTCGCGCATCAGCTTTACCGACGCTGACCAGCCGGACGGCGGTGTCTCTTCCGGCCGCTGGTATACCATGCGGCGTGCTGACCAGTACCGCGAGACGTGGACGGAGATCGGTCCCGGTGAAACCGCCCGCACGATGTTCGCCATTCGCGGGACGGGCGTGCACAAGACCGACAGTTCCTACGGACTGGTCAACGTGAACCTCGCGATCGAATGGGGACAAAGTGACCGCAAACAGCATCTCGTCTGCGATCGCATCGAGCTCTTCGACGACGCAGACGTCACACCGCCGGCGGCGCCGCGTGGTGTGCAGGCGACCGATCTGACCGACAGCAAGATCCGCATCGTCTGGGAGGCGCCCGCGGACGACGTGGGCGTCTATGACTATCTCGTGTACGTGAACGACGAGATCGAGGCCTACAGCCGCGAGGCCGTCTCCGTGCTCGTGTTTCTCGAACCTTCGACGGACTACCGCATCGGCGTGACCGCACGCGACGTGATGGGCAACGAAAGCGAGCGAAGCTGGCAGGTGACCGTCCGTACCGCTCCGTACCAGGGGGCGAAGTCGTTGGTCGGTCCGCACGGCATCAGCTATCTCGGGGCATTCCGTCTGCCCGATGATTTTTATTGGGGCGGTGAGGCGATTGCGTATCATCCCGAGGGCGATGGCGGTGGAAGTGGCGGTGGCGCAGCCGACGGGTTTCCCGGATCACTGTTCGTCACCAACGTGAACCAGCCCGAGAACGGCCTCGTGGGAGAGGTATCGATTCCCGCTCCTGTGACGGGCGGCAGCCTGGACGGACTTCCCGTCGCGACGCTGCTGCGCGCGCCGACGAACATCCGTCCCTCCCTGATTGACGCCTGGGACTATGTCGACATCTGGCGTACGGGACTCGAGTATCTCGCCGACGAGCAACGACTTTACAGCAGTTGGAGCATCCACTACGCGGTGAGCGGAGAAAAACACGCTTCCATCAGCGCGACGGCCGCTGATCTTTCATCTGGTCCACGTCTCGGTCCGTGGTTCCTCGGCGATCCGGCGATGCCGCCGATCGATGCGCAGGCGAACGACTGGCTGTTCTCGCTGCCGACGGACTGGGCCGACGCCAATGCCAGCGGACGCCGCCTGGTCACCGGGCGCTGCCGTGACGGTGGACTCAGCGGGCTGGGCCCGACGCTGTTCGCCTTCGCTCCCGTTGGCTCGGCGGTCCCGCCCGCGGAAACGCGGCTCGACTTCACGACGCTGCTGGAATACGGTCCGGTGGAGGGCACGGACAATTATGTTTTCCCTGACGCCATCGATGGTTACAAACACAGCGACGACTGGCGCGGTGCCTGCTGGCTGACCACAGGCGGACAGTCGGCCGTGGCGGTGATCGGCCGCAAGGCGCATGGCGACAACTGGTATGGCTATCACGGCGAGTCGATGCCGAATGACTGGGTGTACGTCGACGTTCCCTATCCCGAATTCGGGATGACGGACCCTGACGGCAAAGGCTGGCGCGCCCACCGCTGCAGTCCGATGATCGTTCTGTACAATCCCGCGCAGCTGGCTGACGTGGCGGCCGGACGGCTCGCTTCCCACGAGCCGCAGCCATACGCCGCCGTGCGTCTGGATCCCGGACTGTTTTTTACTCCCGAAAACGAAATATTCTCGACGGCATTCGACCCGCGGAGCCGCATGCTCTACGTGACGGAGTTCGTCCGCGATCCCGA
Source organism: Bacteroidota bacterium (assembly GCA_018224415.1). GTDB lineage: Bacteria > Bacteroidota > Ignavibacteria > SZUA-365 > SZUA-365 > SZUA-365. The sequence continues at coordinate 6,422 of JAGTUZ010000030.1, forward strand.
TGGCGCGCTGGTTGTCCACGTCTTCCGTGTCGATGCGGTGGCCACGTCGGCGGAGGTCGTTCCGGCGCCGCAGGGGATTGACTTGCAGTTGTACCCGAATCCAGTGCACGGACGGGCGACGATCCGATTCACGCTTCCTTCTGCCGGAGAAGTGCAGTTACAGGTGATGGACGGACTGGGCCGTGTCGTGACACAACTGGCTGAGGGTATCGTTCCCGATGGGTCCCATCAAACCACATGGGACGCCGCTGCCCTGGGCCTTCCCCCGGGCATGTATGTGATCAAGCTCTGGCATGCCGGACGGGCCACGGTCCGCCCCTTCCTCCTCGTGCGATAATCAAGAGAGACCGGAATATCGAAAGAACGAGATGTATTCTGCCCCGCATGTTTCAGGAAGCCGGCTCACCGCATGGCCTCTTCCGCGACCTTGCGAAAATGGAACCCGTAAATCGCGAAAAGAATGGCGAGCGGAAACAGCTGCGGTTTCCGGACCAGCGACCAGAAGAAAAGCCGCCAGTAGTGTGAGCGCTCGGGTCCGATGATCCCGAGCAGCAGCATCGACCGGAGCAATGCGAAGATGTATCGTCCGTTGATGTACACGGCCTTTTTCTCGGGATTGAATTCCGAGAGAAAGCGGTGCACGCGCGCATAGTAGTGCTTCGGAGTGTAGAGCGCTTCGAGGACGGCGTGATACCCCTCGATCAGATGCTGTTTGTCCATGCGCGGAACGAAATTCATCGCCGCGTCCATGTTGTTGCCCGAGAAGCTGTGCAGCAGCCGTCCCTCGGCCTGCATGCGCGCATGGAGCCGCGTCCCGGTCGGCGCATTGAGCAGCCCGACCATGGCGGTGACAATGCCTGTCTCCTGTATAAATGTTGTGAGGCGATCAAAGATCGCGGGCGGATCCTCATCAAAGCCGAGGATGAATCCTCCCTGCACCTCTATCCCTGCGCGCTGTATGACACGGACACTTTCGACCAGGTCACGATGCCTGTTCTGTGACTTGCCGCATTCGATCAGGCTGTTTTCGTGCGGCGTTTCAATGCCGATAAACACCGCCTCGAAGCCCGCATGAACCATGAGGCGCAGCAGTTCCTCGTCATCTGCGAGATTGATCGACGCCTCGGTGTTCAGGAAAAACGGGCGGCGATGCTGCTCCATCCACTCGGTGATGGCAGGAAGGATATCGTTTTTGAGCTTGCGACGATTGCCGATGAAGTTGTCGTCGACGAAGAACAGCGGCCCCTTCCATCCGGCCTCCAGCAGGGCGTCGAGTTCGGCGATGATCTGGTGACGCGATTTCGTGCGCGGCTCGCGGCCGAGCAATACGGTGATGTCGCAGAATTCACAGTCGAACGGACAGCCTCGGGAATACTGGAGATTCATCGACGAATATTCTTTCATCGAGATCAGGCTCCAATCCGGCACGGGGATGCTCTCCGCATCCGCCCAACGCTTGGAGGTGTAACAATGACTCGCGTGTCCTTCCTCGAAATCGCGCAGGAATTCGGGAAGCGTCAACTCGGCCTCGTTGAGCACGAGATGGTCGACATGGCTATACATGTGCGGGTTTGTGGTGAAATGCGGGCCGCCTGCAACAATTCGTTTTCCCATCGCCTGGCAGCGGGCGATCACGCTATCGGCGCTCTCGCATTGAATGGACATCGCGCTGATGAAAACCACGTCGGCCCAGTCAATGTCAGCGTCGCGGAGTTCCCTGATGTTCATATCCACCAATCGTTTCACCCAGGTGCCCGGCAGCATCGTCGATACCGTGAGAAGGCCGAGTGGAGGGAAACTCGCCTTCAGCGCAAGGAATTTCAACGCATGCCGGAAACTCCAGAAGGTGTTTGGGGACTCAGGATACACAAGCAGGCAATTCATCAGGGGCCTCCGTGCTGCGGCATTCATGAGCGTCGTCGTCGAGGAATCGGCGGTTGGAATTTCTTTAGAATCCTCATGCGGGACGAGAGATTCAATCGATCAAAAGGGCGAAAAAGGGATTAATTCCGCTGGAATCGAAACGCGCGGTAACCGTCTTTCGGCCACCGCGCATTTCTGTGTCTCCTGAACCTGGAGAAAACAAGACCATAGAAGTGACCTATGGAATACCAGCCCTCGGAGAAGGCTCCTGACAGGGCAGGTTGCTGTGGGATCAGCGCAGGATCACGGCGACCTCGCGGCCGGGAGGGCTTTCCTGTCCGGCCTGGCCGACGGTAGTCAGGTAGTAGAACACTGGAGATTCCCGCTCCTTGATTTCATCGACATAGCCGATGATGTCGAGGGAGAAGGACTTCACCAGTTGCGGCGTGCGGCCGCGGGTGTAACGATAGAGCCGGAATTCCTTTGCGGACGGCTGTGCGATTTCGTCCCAGCGCAGGCTGACGATGCGTCCCTGCGGCTGGGCGGTCAGGTTCGCGGGCGGATACACGTCCGGGATCGGGATCTCCGCATGCGCGACGAGGCTCGGGGCGCTGCTGTCACCCACTGCGCCGAAGGCGCGCACGATGTACTCATAACGCGCGCCCGGTTGCACGTCCGTGTCGGTCATCGCGTTTTCCCAGGATTCGAGCAGCGTGTCGGCCAGGGGACGCCATGCTCTGTCCTCGGCGCTCCTTCGGTAGACCTGATAGCCCATCAGTCCCTCGCTGCGATTGTGCTGCTGGTCCCAGTAGAGATGCACCTGCGTTCCCGCCACGCGGGCGTTGAGGCCGCGCGGCGCCGCCAGGGTGACGATGATCCCCGGAACGGCAGACACGGTGTCGGACAGGGGACTCTGCACATGCGAGGTGTTTTCGCTTTTCATGGCGTAGTAATAAGACCGGCTGCCGAGAAGTCCGAGCGTGTCGATGTAGCTGGTCTGCGTCGGTGGAATGCGGATGGAAATCTGCTGCATCTCCATGCCTTCGCCGCCGGAGCGATACACGTAGTATCCGTCGAGCTGCTGGACGGTGTCGGATTCCCAGCTCAGGCGCACACCGCCGTCGACGGCCCGGGCCTGCACGCCGTTCGGCGGGACCGGCTCTTCGCTGGTTTTCCAGATGCCGATCAGCACTGCGCTGGGAGAGGAGCGGTTGCCGTCCGGTCCGACCAGGCGCAGACGGTAGTAATAGCGCTTCATTGGCGTGATGGTCATGTCGAGGAAACTGGTGTCGTTCACTCCGGCAGTAAACAATTCGACGAAGCCGGAATCGATTTTCGGTCCTCGCTCGATCAGGATGCCGGCCACGGCAGACGGCTCGCGCAGGCGCCAGGTGAGCAGGAGTCCCGCCGTGTCGATGGAATGGACTTTCATCCGCTCCGGCAGGGGAACATGGGACATGCGGAAAGACAGCACGGTCGAGGTGTCACTGACCGGGCCTTCGTTACGGAAATAGTCTTGCGGAATCATGTAATACTGGTACACGGTGCCTTTCCGCACGGTCTTGTCGTACACCAGGCAGATCATCGTGTCGTTTTCCAGCGTCAATGCCTTGGACACCGTGCAGCAGCTGTCGAGGACCTCGGTGCTGAGTTCGGTGAACGCCCCCTGCAAACCTTCCCGCCGGAACACGCGGAAGTCCGACGGGGGCAGTCCGCCACCGACGCGGTAGCGCACACTGATGGCGGTCGGTTCGCCGGTCGTGCGATGGCCTTGCAGCGTCGCGACGTCGCCGGCGCCCGGCCAGTTTGCGGCGGGCGTGACAAAGGCCTCGCGCACCGTTCCGTCGGCGAGCACATGGGAGATGCGGTATTCGAGCAGCTCCGCCCGTGGCGCCCCGGTGTCGAGGTAGCGCACGCCGAGCGCGAGCTGCACAGGGAGCAGGCGGCTGGCCATGCCGATGGTTTTCAGGTCACGTCCTTCCGAGAGCCTCTGGTACAGCAAGGCGGCGTCGATCGTGACGTCGTGCAGTTCAGGGAAGCGCGTGGCGAGTCCGGCCAATGTGCCGGAGAGTTCGGCGGCGCTCGACGGTCCGCGGACATCCGCGACCGGAGTCCATTCACGTGATCCTTTCACCCTCCTCTCGATGCGGTAGGCATCGGCCTGACGGCCATCGACGGTGGCGGGCAGCACCCAGTTGCCGAGATCGACGTACATGCCGTCGGGTCCGCCATGGGCGAGACCGGTCTGCGACTGCAGCGTATCATGACAGAGGAAAAGCAGCGCCGCGGCGCACAGGGCCGAAATGAGAATGCGGTAACGCATGGCTGTTCCTCCGTTACTTGAAATAGAATTTGAAATACTTGTCGTCGGATCCGACATAGCCCTTCATGCCGAGCGTGATGCTGGCGCTGACGGATTCCTTGTCGCAGAGTGACCCGTCGCATTCCGAGTCGCAGATGCCCCAGCCCGCGTAGGCCGTGCCATAGAGCGTGATGGGGAAGTCGCCGAGCACGTACCAGGTCCCATCGGATTGATACATGCCCTCCACGTTGGGTTCGATCAGGACCCCGGCGGAAACGCCGGCGCAGGCGATGACAACGGACATGCCGACGCCCGCCTCGAGTTTGCCGATGCCACGGATGGAGATGAAATACGTATCGACAGGTCCGAAATTCATGCCGAAGCGCGCGTTGGCGCCCACCTGGCAGATCATGTAGGCTTTGACAATGCCGAAATCGAAGTCGAAGTTCGGGCAGAATACCGGGGGCGGTATCATGACCGTGCCTTCGAAGAAGAAGCCGTTGAAGTTGTGGAATTGCGGCGGGAGGCTCTTGCGCTCGTACGAGTAATCGGCGAACTGATCGAGCTGCTCCTGCGTCAGCTTGAAATTTCCGACCGCGAAAGCAGCCGTTCCGTCGACCTTCGGCTGCGGCAGTGTGAAGGAGGCACCGACAAAGAAGTACCAGCCCTTGCCCGCGCCGCTGACGAGCAGCGTGGCGTCGCCGACGATGTATGTGCCGTCGAGATCCTGCTCCACGTGCATCGTCCCTTCGAGCTGTTGTTCCTGGAAATTGTAGACCAGGGAAATGTCGCCGAACGGGGTCTCGATCTTGTCGACGCCGATCGATTGGCCGTCTGCGACGATGTCGCCCTGAACGGTAAACTTCAGCCGTCCGCCCTGGTCCTTGTTCTGCAGGTCGCCCTCGAACCAGAACAGCTCCCAGGCGTCGTTGCTGACATGCATCTCGCCGACCACGTCCGTCATCTTGACCTCGGTGCCGACGTCCACCACTTCGCCTTCGTTGACGATGAGTTCGGTTTTGGCGGGAGTGTGGTGCAGCATGGCGCCCAGGCTGAAAGCGTCTTGCTCATAGATGGTCACACCCGAATGCAGCCCTCCGACCTGCCAGTCCTGCTCGCCCTTCGCCGTCTTGAACTTGATATTCACACCGTTGACCGTGATGGTCTCGTTGATCGCATCCGGTTGAAAGACGATTTCGTCCTCATGTTCACGGATATGCGCGATATGGTTGATCATGGGGAGATTCGGGATACCGAGGTCGAGAGAGCCGGCGATCTGGATGTAGTCGGTTTTCGGAATGAACTGGTTGATGACGTACTGTCCGACCTTCGACAGCGTCACGATGGCGCCAGACTTCATCGTGAATCCCTTGGCGCCGCTGGACTGGAAGTAGAAATTCTCGAAGCGGATGCGGTCGGACGGGTCCATCGGGAAAATCGGACTCATCCATCCGCATTCATCCTCGCCCAGTGTTTTGGGGCCGACGGAGAGCATCCAGTGCATTGTCCCCGGGTCGAAGCCGAACTGCACATCGCCCGTGATGTTGATTTCCGCCACGGTGGACATGATGATTTTGTCGATCGTCTCGAAGTCACCGAAGGTGATCTGGTTGGGGAAGACCTGCATCCCCACGAAGGGGACGCCGAGGAAACCGGCACGCACCGTGCCGCTGTCGAGCGACAGACCGTTCTGGTCCAGCGTCCACGAGCGGGAGTCGATCTTCCAGTCTTCCTCGAGCACGATGAGCAGGTCGTCGTTCGAGCCGACAGTCTCCACGTCGTTGTGATGCACGCGCAACGCGCCGATGTCGATGGCAAGATCGGGCGTTGCGATGTTCTGGATGTTTGTATGCAGTATCGTGGCGAGCGAGAGCGTGTCGTCGCGGAAATACGAACGCATGGAGTCACAGGACGTCTGGAAGTCGTAGAGTTCGTATTTCAGGGCGTTGCCGTCCTCTCCGAGCGGATGGAAGCCCTGTGGGAGGGTGGACGCCGGACTGCCGTCGGAAGTAATGGCTGGAATGATCAGACCTTCGGCCGTTCCCGGTGCGATGGAGAGCGCGATGTTCGCCATACCCAGGTCGAGCGAACCTCCGGGGAACGTAAAGGAATTGGCCTTGATGGTGACAGCGCCGAAAATCTCGCCGCGGCCGTCGGTACGGCGCACGCGCAGACCGTTTTCCGTGTCGTGCTGGAGTCCACGGTACACGCCGTTGAAGGCCGTGATGTCCCAGATGTTTACCGGCGTTACCAATGGCAATGTGCTCGGTTCGGCGTAGGGAATGCCGTTCTCGTTCGACTGCGAGGATGCCTCGATCACGATCTCGACGAAGGGCAGACCCGACGTGCTGTCTTCCGGACCGAATTGCGCGCTTGTTGCCAGCTCGACGAAGGTACCGGAAATCTCCACGCCACGAGAGGTGGAATCCAGGAAGGTGACCTCGATCGGGAAGCCGAGCAGTGTTGTGATGTCCATGTCGTTGTAGGCAGTCAGCTCGAAATCAAGAATGCTCTCCTGTCCCCGCGTGATTTCGATCGCGGCTGTGTCGCCAATAAGCTGGCTCTTCGATTTAGCCGCCAGGAAGTTGTGCATCCCGGCGCGTATGCCGCGGAGCACGTACTTCCCCTGTGCGTCGGTGTACGTCTGCTGTGGTTCAGCCTCGGCGGGGTTGTCGTACAGCGCCACGCGGGCCCCGGCGACGCGCACCTCGCCGACACTGACCGTGCCGGTCAGGCGACCGCCGAGTTCCACCGGGACGTTCATCTCGAACCACACAGGAGCCTCGTCGAGGACGTTCGCCGACACTTCTTTTGGTACGAAATCCTTGTCGGGTGGACCCGTCACCTTCACGTCGGCCTGGTCGCTTGGGCTGAACCAGACGAAATATTGCACGCCGAATGCGTCGATGGAGTCGGGTTTCTCCCCGTTGACGGTAATGGTGCAACCCTGCAGGACGATGTTGTTGGACAGCAGGGGGAGGAGGAACTGGTTGATGCCGATATTTGCCGCCATGCCCGCCGACTGCGTCTGGGAGAGCGTCGTCCCGGGCGACGAGGTCGCGATCATACCGGTCTGCACCTGGCTGTGGCCCTTCGTACTCTTGCGTCGCGCCGGCGGTGTCGACGACGGCGGAGGCGGCGGGGCCGCGACCGCGCGCACCGCGAGACGGTGCGCCTTGACATATACAACGAACTCGCCAATATCCTCCGTGCCCTCGGGAAGCATCATCCCCAGCGTATCGGGATGATACAGCTCGATATTATCCGGCATGATGTACACCGTTTGATACCCCGACGGGGCGGCGGAGGTGAACACCTCGTCGTAGTTGAATTTCTTGATGGCCATGCGCGAGGCTGCGCGGGACACGGTGAATTTCACGCGTTTGGCCACGGCCGACTGTACGATGTTCGGGTTGGCCTGCATGGTCTGGCCCAGCAAGACGGGCCTCGGAGGGAAGATGGGTGTGAGTTTGAATTTTTTTGTCGTGTGGACATTGAGCCCGGTTCCGATGCGCACGGTCGCGGCCACAGGCCGACCGAACTCGTCGATGACCTTGCCATGCACAACCAGATTGGGCTCCATCAAGATGCTCGGGAACGTGCGCTGGCGGCCCTTCTTCAACTGGATCTTGTCCACCGCCAGGATCGCCGGTACCTGGCGGGGCTTGTAACCATACTTGAGCACTTTCAGATAGTAATAGTCGTCCTGTCCCGTCGGAATCATGTCGTCGAAACAGAAACCTCCCGAGTCGTTGGTTTTCTGCCACTTCAGGCAGACGTGTGTCGTGGGCGACTTGTAATAGAGTCCAACGGAGGCCCCCTCAATCGGCTGGATGCGGTTGTCGGCGCGGAACACGCGTCCTTTGACCCGTGGGTTTTTCGGATACATGCGCGCGTCCACACCGGCACGGTAGTCGTCGGGAATGTATTGTTCGTTGTGGATGACCTGGTCCCAGTTCATCGACTGGCCGAGTTCGTCGAGTTCCCCGAGCAGGAAACCGAAGCGGAATTTCTGCCAGCGCGTGGCATACCAGTAGACGCTTTCCTCCGGATTCATGACGATGATGTCGTACTTGTCGCCCGCGCCAACGCTTTTCACGACGTGTTTGAAGGTAACCAGTCCGTCGGCGTCGGTCTCGCCCTTGGCGATGATCTCCCCGCCGAGCGGGAGGACCGACGACTCGTAGGGGAACAGCGTTCCTTCATTCGGCGGGACGTCGAACGGGCGGTTGCGCCTGATGATATGCACGTTCATCCCGGGCAGCAGCTGCGTGCTGTCGAGCATGTCACGCACCAGTACGGTCACGTTGTAGCTGCGAACAAGAGAGTAGATGGTCCCGATATCCACGGACTCGCTGGGCTGCACCTTGAATTCGTCACTTGGCGAACACAGATGCGGGTCGGTGACGCGGATGCTGTAATAGCGATAGAGGTCGCCGGTGAAGTCGCAGCGCCCCACGTCCCCGGTTCCGCCGGAATGGATTTGCGCGTCCTTGTACAGCCGGCCGGTGGAGTCCTTCGCGAAGAAATGGAATTCGAAACTCCCATCGCTGTTCGTGGTCGCTGTGGCGACGACCTGCTCGCTGTAGAAGTTCTTTCCGTCCGTGGCAAAGGGATAAATGCCACACACCGGATCGGTGCGCACGTTGCGGTACAACGTGAGGTGGATGCCGCCGAGGGGCAGGTCCTGCTTGCCGTTTAACAGGAGTACGTTGCCCATTTTCATGGTCGCGGCGGGTTTGACCGCCAGCATCCCCGACGTCTCGCCGGTCGATTTGATGGCGCCCGACTTGGTCGTCTGTGTCTTGGTTGTCTGTGCCTTGGTCTTCCCTGATTGTGATGGGGGCTTGGTTTTGGAGTCCGTCGGCGCACCCTTGCCTGCCTTGGAATCAAACACGGTGACCGAGCGCGGAACGGGAATGTGCGAGGGATAGAAGGTCGTCCGCAGCGTGCCGCGGATGGTGGTCATCCCTGAATAAATAAAATTCGGTGAGGTATTGACCTGCGACAAAGCCGATTTCGTCACATCGCTCAATCCTTTTATCACATCCTTCGATCGTGTGGTCTGCTTGCCGCCCGCGGTTGTTTTTGTATCCTTGAAGCCCGGAGGGATCGGAGGATCATATTCAAAGATCCAGATTTCGCTGTAGCCCTCGTTCGCGAAGGTGTAGCGCTCCTGCGGGTCGAAGGCGCGAACCTGCCAGGCGTAGTGATGCCCTTTTTCCAGTTGCGGATCGGAGGGAAGGATCTGATAGGCAGAAATGCCGGTCTCTCGCTGGATGATGGGGATGTTCGACTTGATCGCCTGGGCATAATTGCTCTGTCCTTTGACGAGTTCGATCAAGGTGACTTCATACCGGGCGAACTCGCCGGTGCCAAGGGGAACAACCGTCCACTGGAAACCGGGTGTCGTCTGCAGGTCGAGTTCGTTTGCCGGCGCGATCAACGTCGGCGGCATGATCAGGCGCACGGCGAAGCGCGCGCAGGCCTCTGGGCTGAGCATGTTGTAGGGCGGACCATACGCCATGAGCTGCACGCAGATGCGGAAGTTGTCTTCCGGCAGACGGCCACTGCGCCGGATTTCCTCGCTCGTCGGTCCGACATACATCACCGTGCCTTCCTCGAGAATACCGATGTCGAGGGCGTTGAAGATGCTTGTCCCGGGCGGGACCAGCACCGGGGGAATCGGGGCATCGCCGGCGACCTCCGCCACACGTCCGCGGGCGTCGCCCTCGATGTACCCCATGAAACGGACCTCAACATCCGTACCTGTCGGATTTGTGACGATGAATCGCAGGAGGTTCGGATTGGAGCGCCAGTCCGATATGTAGGGAGACGGATTCGGATCCATCTGCACAACCACGTTGAGTTGGGCCGCCGCAGGGGAGGCCAGCAGCAGAAGGAGGCCCAGGAGAGCTATCGAATGTCGTTTCATGACCCGCTCCTTGCAGGATACTGTATGGAATTCCATGAATGTCATGTTCGGACGCGAGGCGTCACTGGTTGCCGAAGGCGAAGGCGCGGCTGTACTGCAGCCGGACCTGGTTGCCTTCGTAGGATTGGCGTGAGGGATTCACCGCGTGGTAGTTGTTGTACTGGTAGCGAAGATCGAGCACATCGGCACGGCTCAAACGGTAACGCATGCCGAGCGTCAGCAGATGCTGTGTGTCGGTCTCACCTTCGCTCGAGGCGCGGGTCAGGTTGATGGCCCAGGAAAGACTGGCGTTGAGCGTATTGTCGAAAAACGCGCGGTTGGCCTCGAGTGTCAGTCCGCGGACGATATTCGTGAGAAACACCGTGTGGATCTCGGTGAATATGAAAGCGGTGGAGAAGCCATACCCCGAGGCGAACCCCAGTGTATAACTGAGCATGGCGGTGAGCACGTCGTTGTCGGAGTTCGTGCCCGTAAGGAGATTCTCGTCAGTGAACGCCTGCCGTGTGAGCAGCAGCATGAGGAAGTGCTGCGTGCCCGTGCCCGTGATGGCCAGACGCGGCGAGAGCGACCAGGACTGCGAGACGTTGTCGAGACGCGTGCTGTCGTTGACGGGCACGGCGCCGGCGGCACTGGACATGCTGTAGTTGCTGAAGTTTCCATCGA
>JAGTUZ010000031.1 GCA_018224415.1 Bacteroidota bacterium
CACGGGACGGGAACCGATGATGGTACTGCGTTTGTGTTGCGCCTCGGTTGCGATGTCGGTGATCATGGGAAGCTCTCCATCGTCATGCGATCGTGAGGAAGGGAAATGAACGCGAGATGCTCATGCGGCTGTATGCCGCGCCTTGGTGTGGAAGTTGCCGACACGGCGGAACACTGCTTCGACGGGTTCTCCTCGCAGAAGGGATGCGACGGCGTTGGCCTCGACGGCGGCCTTCAGCAGCGGCAATACCTCGCCATACGCGGCAAGGGTGTGTTCGACGTCGGCATCGCTGTGACTGTAGCTCATGTTGTGGAAGCCTGCCCATAGGATGCCACGACGGACCAGCTCCTGCTGCATGAACGACTTCAGGAACAGGGGATTGCCCGCAGAGGCGTCGAAGGTCACGATGCTGCGGCAGGCATACCCCTTGCAGTGGGCGTAGGGCATGGATACTTGCGCGGCGATCGCATTGAATCCGTCACGCAGGCGCGCGCCGAGGCGGAACAGGTGTTCGTGCACGGGCTGCGCGCGCATCTCCTCGATGGTGGCCTTCGCCGCCGCCAGCGAAAGGGCCTCACCGCCGAATGTAGTGTAGAAGAACACGTCCTGTTCGAGCAGTGACATCACGTCCGCGCGTCCGGTGAGCACCGACAGCGGCATCCCGTTCGCCACCGCCTTGGAAAAGCAGGCGAGATCGGCCTTCACATCGAAATACTCCTGCGCCCCGCCCAGCGCCAGCCGGAAGCCCGTCCACATCTCGTCGAATATGAGCAGCGTGCCGTTGCGCTCGCAGACGGCCTTCAGTTCGTGAAGGAAGCGGTTCTTCGGTTCGTCAAACACCACCGGCTCGAGGATCACGCAGGCGGTGTCGTCGTCGAGCGCATCGATCACGGACTCCAGATCGTTGTAGTTGATTGTGTAGCTGAGGTCCTGCACGGCGCGTGGAATGCCACGGTTGCGATCGGTCGTGGCGATATACCAGTCGTGCCAGCCGTGATAGCCACAGCAGAGCACTGTATCACGGCCGGTGAAGGCGCGGGCGAGGCGCACGGCGGCCGAGGTGACGTCGTTGCCCGACTTCGAGTACCGGACCATTTCCGCGTTTGGGACGACCTCCCGGATCAGTTCGGCGACCTCTACCTCCAGCGGATGCACGAGCGAAAACGTGATGCCGCGCTCGAGCTGTGCGCGGATGGCTTCGTCGACCCGGGAGTAGGCATATCCGAGGGAGATAGGTCCGATTCCCATGTTATAATCGATGAACTCGTTTCCGTCGACATCCCAGAGGTGGGCGCCCTTTGCGCGGTCGACGAATTTCGGTGCGACGCCGCGCACGTACTGGCCGGCGCCCTTGGCGAGCGTCTGCGTCTGCGAGGGAATCAGGCCGAGGGCGCGCGCGTAGAGCACATCGGACTGCGTGATGTCGGGATCGCTTGCGTTGAAGGAAATGGTGTTGGCCATGGAACGGTTGTCGATGTTGGTAAGAGGGTTCTTGTGTGAAATCCGGATGGCTTTGTTGTAATTACAGATATGTCTTGAACATGGCTTCGGCGTGTGCGGCGGTCTCGGTGTGTCCCGCCATTGCGGCGTGGCGACCGCGCTCGCATTCGACGAGAATGCGTGCGGCGATATCGCGGCCGGTGCATTCCTCGAACTCCAGCACACGCGGAAGCGTAGCGGGACGGAACCAACGATCTTCGAGCGCGATGGGCAACACGCGTGCCGTCAGCTGCCGTTCGAGCAGCAGTTCGGCCAGTATTGAATACAGACCGCCGGTGCGGAAATGATCCTCGACGGTCACGATGAGCCCGCATTCCCTGACGGCGCGCAGCACGGCGGTCTCGTCGAGCGGTTTCACCGTGCGGAGGTTCACGAGCCGGCATTGCAGTCCCTCCGCCTGCAGAAGCTGCAAAGCGGTGTGGGTCTCGCGGAACATGAAGCCATAGGTCAGAATGGCGACCTCATTGCCGTCGCCGTGCACCTCCGCCCTGCCGATGGCGAACGGTTCGTGATGGGCGGTGACGGAAGGAAGGCCATTGAAACGCACGTACCACGGTCGCGGTGAGGCGATGATGTCGGGCAATCCCGCGAGCAACTCGTCGACATCGGCGGGAGCGAATACCTGCATGCCGGGAATGCCCCGCATGAGCGATATATCTTCGATCGCCTGATGCGTCGGACCGTTGCCATCGGAGAGAAAGCCGGGCACGGCGCCGATCAGTTTTACCGGAAGGCCCGCAATGCCGACGTCGGTGCGGATGAATTCGAAGGCGCGCAAGGTCAGGAAGGTCGCGAGCGCGTGAACCACCGGAATGCGCCCGCGCAGCGCGAGTCCCGCCGCGGCTCCGATCATGGTCATTTCCGCGATACCGACGTCCATGAATCGGCCGTCAAGCTGCGAAGGCAGGTTGCGGATGGCCGCACGGTTCTCCGCCGTCAGCACGACCACGCGTTCGTCGGCGCCCGCGATCTGGAGAAGGAGTTCTTCGTATGTCATCGTATTGTGGCCTGTGGAATGTGTGATGGTGATTACCGTACATGAAGGGCTTCTGATGAGAGCGAGGCGGCGGATAGGCCGTGCAGTTCATCGAGCAGGGCCGTCACTTCGTCGTGCGTGAAATTGACGAACCAACGGTCGGCGCGCTGTTCGATGCTCGGGAGGCCCTTTCCGCGCACGGTGTCGGCGATGATCACGGTCGGCCGTCCTGCCGAGAGTGGGAGCACGGAGAAGGCTTCTTCCATTTGGTCGAAGGAATGGCCGTCGATGCGCCGAACCGCCCAGCCGAACGCTTCGAACTTCGCTTCCAGCGATTCGAGTGGGATCAGTTCCTCGGTGCGCATGTTGGCCTGGAAGCCGTTGCGGTCAACCACGGCCACGAGATTGTCCAGCTGCTGCGCGCCAGCCACCAGGCAGCCTTCCCAGATGGAACCCTCGTTGAGTTCGCCGTCCCCGAGGACGACGAAGACGCGGCTCGACAGTTCGCGCAGGCGGTTGTCCAGCGCGACGCCGATACCGACGGAAAGCAGGTGTCCGAGTGAGCCCGAGTGGAATTCGACTCCGGGGATATGCCGGTTGGGATGCCAGTAGAGATGATCGTTTGTCTTCAGGTGGTTCGCAAGCCGGGACCGGTCGATGAAACCCAGCTCGGCGAGCGTGCCATAGAGTGCCGGAACGTCGTGTCCCTTTGACAGAAAAAAGAAATCTCGCTCCGGATCTCCGGTGTTATGGGGTTCGATGCGAAGGACACGGCTGTAGAGGTAGACGATCAGGTCGGCGCAGGAAAGCGATGCGCCGATGAAGCAGCCGCCGTCGGTCGCCATGCGGATGATGTGTTCGCGTACATGCAGGGCGATCGATGAGAGTTGTTTCCTTTCGGTGGTATCCATGGATGCTCCCGTCTTGTTCATGGCAGGGTGATGGAGGAGGAGGCAGGCTGCTCGTGACGCGTCATTCTCGCAGCAACGGTTTTCAGTTCGTGCAGGTGGTGGCGGTACCAGTTCACGCCGGCATGCCGTTCGTTGATGCGGGCGATCTCCGGTTCGCGTTCGAGCAGCGCGAGAACGTCTCCGACTCCAAACCGTCGCCGTTCGGGAGTGTACAGACGGTCGTAGACGGCACGGATGAACTGATAATCCTCGAGGTAATCGATGGTCCAGCGGTGGCTCATCGAGTAGTCCAGTCCGCATTCCCAGGTCGCATTCCCGATGCGGAAGCGCTCCGGCCTTTCCCAGATGTAGGGCGTCGTGTGTTCGCGCTCCATCGGCAGCGTCGCCTGTTTCCAGGCTTCCTGGAGTGCTGCGATGGACATCACCTCGACGTCGTTGCCGTCAGGCCAGCTGGGCGGGTGGAGATTGCTGACGAAGTCATAGTCGTCGTGATACGCGATGTACGTTGCCAGAACATGATCGATGACAGCCGGATCGATGAGCGGACAGTCGGAAGGGATTTTCACGATCACGTCGGCATCGTACAGCAGTGCCGCACGGTAATGCCGGTCGAGCAGATCGGTGGGGTGGCCGCTGTAACAGAGAATGTTTTCTCGGTTACAGAGGAGGCGAATATCCGTATCCTCCGGCTCGCTTGTCGTGGCAACGACCACGGTGACCGGCGTTCGGATCATACGCACGCGTTCGACCAGACGCACAAGCAGGGGTTTGCCCGCCAGGGGCAGCAGCACTTTTCCGGGAAGGCGGCTGCTGCCGCAGCGTGCCTGCACGATGATGACGATGTTCATGGCGACTCCTTCTCTTCGAGATGTGTGCGGCAGAGTTCTGCGATGCGCTGCGCCGATGTCCCCCCGTTTTGTATCGGCACCATGGCACGGAGGCCATCGAGGTCGAAATCCGAATAGACTTCCTTTCCCAATGCCATCCCGATGTAAACGACGGAAGAGAATCGCGTGATCAGCACCTCGCAATTGGCGATCATGTGGTTGATGTCGGCATCGACGTACACCAGCGCTTCTGGTGCTTCCTCCCGCATTTCCTGTGTCGCGCGCTCGTGGTTCTCGTTCGGATGCAGCTTGAAGATCAGCTGCCGACCCGCGGCGATGTCGCGGCACTGCCGTATCCACTTCCGGCGGTTCTCGTAGCGGAAGGTCTCGCGCATGTCGGTGGTGGCCACGAGCACGTACCCGCGATGCGGAAAATCGTTGTCGAGGTATTGGGCGCAGTTGTCGAAGTTGGGGATGCCGGTGACAACGAGTTTTTCGGGACGCACGCCCTTTCGGATGAAAAGGTCTCGATACCCCTCGCTCGCCACACAGAAGGAGTCGTAACGGTCGCTGAGTCCGGTGGCGGCCGTGCTCGCGAAATAGCGAGGCAGGCGGAGATGTTTGACCAGAATGTAGATGAAATTTTCGGGGTCGGTCATGCCCTCCTGCACGAGGACGATCCTGCTGTCGCGTATATTGCGCGGTATGATCACATCCTGGCAGGTCACCACGAGGTCATAGCGATGCGCCATGCCGTGATCGTCGATCTGCAGGTCATGCGCCCGCATGTATCTCAATGCGCGTTCGCGCATGCGGTGTCCCAGGATAGTGAACTCGAGGTACCCGTTGCGGCTGAGCCAGCGGACCAGACCGTCCCCGTAGAACGGGGTGAAGGAGGTGTCGTGCTCCTGCAGATGCGAAGCGATCTGGTGCATCTGCGTGGTTTGATTTATGGTTCCGCAAATAAAAAGGATATTCATATCTTCAGTCTGTCTGGGTTGCCGGAGTGAACGGATTGACGTCGAGACGCCAGAGACTCGCAAAGCCTGCGAGAGCCCAGGCGAGCTCCTTGCCCCTGCGCAGCAGGATGAACGCTGCGGAGAGCAGAAGCGCGTCGGGAATGCCGAGTCCGCCGATCAGAGCGATGAAACCGATATCCTGTACACCGAGCGCGGAGGGAATGAAGAAGAACACGACCTTGATCACGCTGGCGAGCGACTCGATGATCACGGCCTGGACGATCGTGACATCCGCACCGAGCAGGGACAGAATCAACCACGTTTCAGCAGCCATGACAAACCAGCTCAGAAGAAAGTATCCGAGCGAATGCAGGAGGCGTGAGCGCCGCTCCCGCCGGAAGCGCGCCAGGTATGCGTCGATTTCCGTCAGCGATCGTTCGAAGTGCTGCAAGCGCCACCGGAGAGCCTGCCAGGGAATGCGTCGCACCAGGCGGGCAAGGGCGGAGAGGCGGCCGCCGCTATACGGAAGCCACATCACCACGCATACGAGCACCGCAGCAACGGCAGCAAGTGTCACTCCCACGGGCGAGGAAAACAGCGCCGTATTCCGCAGTCGTTCGGCATAGCTGAGCGCGGCCATGCCCAGTCCCATGAGGATGAAGAGCATCTGGGTCACGCCGATATTGATCTTGGAAACGATCGTCACCGAAATCGCATCCGTCCAGGTGAGCCCCAGCCGGCGCCGCAACAGCATTGGCCGCAGCGTCTCCGCGAAAGCAACCCCGGCAGGAAAGGTGTTCATCACCGCGTCGGTGCCGAGCCGGATCAAACCAAGTTCCGACAGCGGAACGGTGCGGGGAGCGGGGAGAGTGTGCCTCCAGCCGCGCGTGTCCAGTAGGAGGACAACGGCATACGGCAAAAGGACCAGAACGGCTGCGGCACCGAGATCGTCTAGCAGCCTGAGCACCTCCGACCAGTCAAGGACACGAAGCTGACTCCAGAGCAGGAAGGCGAGCGTGGCGAGCGCGATGAGTTTGCCCGCTGCGGAAACGACACGCCGTATGGACGGTGAAAGAAGCATGGGGAAAACTAACGCAGCACTGTTCCGTGCCCGTTAGGAAGGGGTGAGTTCGATGTGGGGTATTGATTATCGTGCGCTAACAATGCGTTTGTCGGTACGCACGGGAGTGGCGTGCAACGCCTTGATCACCTGTCGGTGCAGTGACGGCGCCGCTGCGATGAGGCTGTTCGACGCGAGCGGGTCCCCTCCCTCGTAACTGCTGGCGATCCCCCCGGCGCCGCGGATGATGGGAAGCAGGGCCATCATGTCCCAGGGTTGGAGTATGGGGTCGATCATGACGTCGGCATGGCCGGAGGCGACCAACGCATGGCCGTAACAGTCGCCCCAGCTGCGAAAAAGACGCACCCGCGACGCCAGCGCGTCGAAGGCGGGACCGTCCTTGTGCTTCCAGACATCGGTGTGGTCGGTTACCAGCATCGTGGCCGCTTCCAGCGACGGGGCCTCGCGCATGCGCACGGTCACGCCGTTCATGGTTGTCCGCCGGCCGTCGCCGATCAGGCGGAACCCGAGCGCGGGGAAGTTGGCGCAACCGAGCAGGGGCTGGCCGTGGCGGCAGAGGGCGATCAGCGAGCCGAACAACGGTACGCCACTGATGAAGGACTTTGTCCCATCAATCGGATCAAGCACCCAGCGGTATTCCGCCCGCGGCTGGTACAGACCGGACTCCTCTCCCAGGATCCCGTGCTCCGGATGACGATGCATGATGATCCGTCGCATAGCCTCCTCGGCACCGCGATCGGCGACGGTAACGGGCGAGGCATCATCCTTGTAGTCCACGTCGAACGTGGTCTGGAAGGAATCCATGATCACATCGCTGCTCACGTCGGCCAGTATATCGATGGTCTCGAGCAGGGAAGCGGTGGTTTCGGATGGAATGCTGATGTCAGGAGAAAACACGGCGGTGCCTCATAGACGGATTGTGCATGACGCAATTTCGCCCTCGCCCGTGAGAATCCTGTTAGTCCCCCGTTCGCAGTCAAAGAAAAAACCACCAAGTCTCGAAGACACGAAGAAGAACACGAAGGTTTTTCATAACGCGGCCGATTTCATCAGCTGCGCCGACAAAAAATCCTTCGTGCCTTTCTTTGTGTTTTCGTGACTTCGTGGTTTTTTCTTCAGTTCTCCACGAGGAGCGACTCGACCCAGAACACCTCGCAGGCTCCGTCGCCGGTGTCGTTGCGGGTGGTGGAGCTGCTCCAGTGCCAGCCGTCGCTCATGGTGGCCTTGACGAGATAGCCTTGCATGTGCACGATGCTGCCGCGGTGGACGCGGTCAAGGGCGTCCTCCACCTCCTCGTTGGCGGGGAGGATGTGCACGTTGGCGCTGTTGCGCTCGATCTCCTTGCGGTGGATGGGCTCGAGTCCCGTCGGCTGCCACTTGTACCAGCGATGTCCCTGGGAGATTTCGAGCTTGTCGTATACAAAGGAATCCGACATCGGTCCCCAGCCCAGCGCGAGATCCACCGGCGAGAGATCGGAGTCGCGTCCGCTTCCGTATTCGTGGCGCGAGAGCACCACGGCGCTGATTTCGTAATCGGCAAGCGCGGTGATCATGAAATCGTCATGCAGCCAGGGCGTCTTGCGCGACGGCGGCGTCTGCACGGGCTGTTCGGGACAGAGGGCACCGGGCGTTCGCTCAATGACGCGGTCCGGCCAGAAATTCCAGACGCCGAAGACCAGGATCAGGACAAGCAGCGCCCAGAGAGAAACGCGCAGTTTCCCGTTCACCGCTTGTCCTCCTTCTTCACGCGTTTCGCGGCCTTGCTTTCCTCGAAGAATTGATCAAGCCGGTCAGCGTCTTCCTGGGCATCGGTCACGGATGGAATGGCCACGACCAGCATTTCGTTCTCTTTCGCCTCACCGGGATCCTGCACTTCGAAAATGCTGCGGATCGTTCCGTCCACCACCAGCGCGGCCTGTCGTCCGCGGCTGCGCGCGAAGCGGCGCCAGCGCGAATCGTCCGCTCCGGTCAGTGTCACCAGCAGGTCGAAGCGTTCGTCGCTCACGCGCTTGACCTGCAGGCGGGAAACGGATTTCCCCGACACAACGGGGTCGCCGAGGCGGAACTCCTCTCCCTCCGCATCGGCGAATTTCGCGGCGAGCGGATCGTCGTTGCGGATTTCCCGGATCTCCATGAAGTCGGAGAACACCGGCTTGACGGGGGTGGAGGAACATGCCGCGAGCAGCAGCAGGAGGGGAAGGAGGAGAGGTGCGTGTTTCATCGTGGTCTCATATGCGGATTGTCGGATGGGGAAATGTACGAAGAGAGGGAGAGAGGGACAAAGGCAGAAGGCAGAAGGCAGAAGGCAGAAGGCCTGCGACTGCGCCTCGACGTGAGGAGGAGGTTCGCGGGGAGATTCGATGCCGAAACGCGTCGTACTGCCAAAAAAATGGGCCGCCTCTGTCGAGACGGCCCGGTGGATGTCGGAATGACGGGGGGTCAGTCTGCCTGTTCGGCGTAGGCCTCGATGGGTGGGCACGAACACATGATGTTGCGGTCGCCGTAGGAGTCATCGATGCGGGCGACGGGCGTCCAGACCTTCTGCTCGCGCACGTAAGGCAGCGGGAAGACGGCGCGGGCGCGGGTGTAGGGATGCTCCCATACTTCGTTGAGCGCCTCGCCCGCGGTGTGCGGCGCGTTTTTGATCGGATTGTCGTTGGCGTCGAGCGTACCGTCGAGGATTTCCTGGATCTCCTTGCGGATCTCGAGCAGCGCGGAGGCGAAGCGGTCGAGTTCGGCCTTGCATTCGCTCTCGGTCGGCTCGATCATCAGCGTGCCCGCGACGGGGAAGGCCACGGTTGGCGCATGGAAGCCGTAGTCCATCAGACGCTTGGCCACGTCGATGGCATCGATGTGGGCGTCCTTGAACGGACGCAGGTCGAGGATGAACTCATGCGCCACGCGTCCGTTTTCTCCGGAGTACAGGATCTTGTAATCCTTGTCCAGCAGCGCCTTGAGATAGTTGGCGTTGAGGATGGCGAACTTGGTGGCGTTGGTCAGGCCCGGTCCGCCGAGCATCTTCATGTAGCCGTAGGAAATCGGCAGGATGCTGGCGCTGCCCCAGGGCGCGGCCGACACGGGGCGGATGCCCTGCGCGCCGCCCGTGGCGACCACGGGGTGCTTCGGCAGGAAGGGGGCGAGATGCGGTGCCACGGAAATGGGACCCATGCCCGGACCGCCGCCGCCGTGCGGAATGGCGAAGGTCTTGTGCAGGTTGAGATGGCAGACGTCGGCACCGATGAGTCCGGGACTCGTAAGCCCCAGCTGGGCGTTGAGGTTTGCGCCGTCCATATACACCTGGCCGCCGTTGTCGTGCACGATCTGGCAGATCTCGCGGATCGCGGCCTCGAACACGCCGTGCGTGGAGGGATAGGTGACCATGAGCGCCGACAGCGTGTCGCGGTACTGCTCCGCTTTCGCGCGCAGGTCCGCCACGTCGATGTTGCCGCGCTCGTCGCAAGCGACGATCACCACCTTCGAACCGGCCATGACCGCGCTGGCGGGATTGGTGCCGTGCGCGGAGGAGGGAATGAGCACGACGTCGCGCTGCGATTCGCTGTTGGCCATGTGGAAGGCGCGGATGACCATCAGCCCCGCGTATTCGCCCTGCGCCCCGGAG